>NZ_BAAGUS010000009.1:0-139918 GCF_054781275.1 Nocardioides ginkgobilobae
CTCAATCAGCAGCCAAGGCGCCCCAGGAGAAGCCGGGCGGCCAATCCACCGGAGCCACCAGCAAGGCGATCAAGGCTCAGCCACACCCGACCCTCCCGGGCCAGCCAAGAACTTACGGATCCGGGCTTAGGTCCCTCGTGACTGATGCCCCTCGCACCCGCACTGAGTCAGCTGATGAAGGTCGATTCGAAGAGCTGGTCCAGCGCCTCGCGGACCTGCTTCTGGAGGTCGACCAAGCAGGGCTCCATTCGGGTTCTGTCATGGCCGAGGCTGAGGATCGTCTACTGGACAGCGGGGGCCGGACCCCGACGTTCTCAACCTCGGGTGGAGCGGTGCTGGTTAGCTACTCCCTCGACACGCAAGGCCTCAGGTGGTGGTTGCGAGGTACCCCGGCATCCAAGCGGTTGGCGCGGCTGTCGGATGAGGAACTCGTCAGGATGGTTGAGCGGGGGCAGGGAGCCCGCGACGCGGCGATAGACCGACTCGACGAGTACGCCGATTGGTTGGGCGAGGTCGTCACTCAGCTGGTCGATCGGGACGACAGCGAGTAGCCCGCGCACACCGTTGCTCGCAGGTGCACCCGCGTCACTCAACGAGCGAGAGCGAGAGCGTCGAACCATCGGCGGCGCTGCTCACTTCCCGATTCCCTGCGCCCTTGACATGGCCCGACGAGCAGTAGCTGGTCGCTGCTCTCCCGATCTGGTGCGGTTGCTGGGCGGTAGGGACGGGCAGACCTACAGCAGCTACCCGTGCCGCGTCCCGCGACAGATCAGGAAGTAGAGGCAGTCATGTCACAAAAGGACGAAGCAACCATCGAGACCAAAGGTGGCGGTTTGATGGGGGCGTCCGTCGACGACGCGGATCGTGAAGTAGTCGAATCCGAGCAGGCGGAGATCAAGGATTTCGTCAAGCAGCTCAGTGGTGACGACATCAAGAGCGGCACCTGGTTCGCCAAGCTGTTGACCTACTCGCTCGCGACGTATGCCACGAAGGTCGACTGGCAGTACTTCCAAGATAAGTACAGTGGCTTACCGGCGGACGCCATCGTCGAGCAGCGGATCAAGATGGCGGCACGGTATGCCGCCGTCGAGGGCGGCTTGTCAGCGAGTGCCTACACAGGCGCTGTGGCCGCGACCATCGGGACGGCTGGCGGCGCGTCCCCCGCCACCGTGCCTGCCGCTGTCACGACGTTGATGGCCGATGTCGTCTACGTGACCCAGCTCCAGTTGCGACTTGCCTACGACATCGCCGTCCTGTACGGCGTACCGCTCGACCTCGAAGATCCCGACGACCTGTGGAAGTTGATCCGCGTCGCGTTCACGATCAAGTCCGGAGAGGTGGCGCGCGAGGGTGTCGTCAAGGCGGTGCCGGTGCTGGTGCGGCCGCTGATCAAGCGCTACTTCCGGACAGGAGTGCTGCAGACAGCCAAAGGTCTGCCGGTCGTAGGCAAGTACCTCCTCCAGCGCAACGTGATCAAGGTCGGGATTCCAGCGGTCGGGGTGCCGCTGTCTGTCATCGTCAACCGCTACTCCACCCACGTGGCCGGTCGACACGCACGAGCGGTGTTCCGCAACGAGGCCCGCATCATCGAGCTGGCGAACCGGCTCACAGACAGGACTTCGCACCCTCGCTCATTGCTGTGGGTCGCATGGGCAGTGGTCACCGCGGATCCTCGAATCTCCGACGACGAGGCCGTCTTGTTGCGTCACATCGTGGCGATGGCCGAGGGAAAGCACGGCATCGTCGATGACGAGCTGGCGCGTCTGATCGATATCCACCTGCCGGACGTCCTCGCTCGCCTGGATGCTGAGGACGGCGACCTCTCACACTTCGTCGAGGCGGCGCGCCTCATAGCCGAGGTGGACGGCGAGCAGACCAAGAAGGAGCAGGCCGTCATTGCGGCCATCGCCGAGCGCTGTGCGGGCCCTGCTTGAGCGCTGGCCGACACCAGCTCCACGGAACGCGAGCGGGTCGCTCAGTGACCTTGCTTGAGGGCGAGATCGACTGCCACCGCAGACGCGATCACCAGCGAGCGCAGGGGGTCCTGCAGCGAGGCGAAGACCTCGACGGCGTAGTGGTCAGCGCGGGTGAAGCGCTCCCTGGCCCAACCAGCCCACTCCTTGGTGATGCGAGCTAGTTCGCGGTCCTGAGGATCCACGATGCGGAGATTCCACGCATCGAAGTCCTCTGCATAGATACGACCTACGACCTGGCCCGAGGCCTCGAGTCGGAAGCGGGCGTACGTCGGGCCCCGATGGTCGCCCGTGGAACCGGCCGCGGCACCTCCCAGAACCGATCTCGCTGACTGCACGGCCGACGACACACCACCAGCGAAGGATGAGCGATCCTGAACGACGTACCCGATGCGCTGTCCGCCTGGTCCATCGACGCTCATCCGCGACTTGCTCCACGTGGCTGGGCGCATCATGACAAGGATCGGCTGCCCGTTCGCGTCGTTGACCTCCAGCCTGTAGGTCCTGCTGCCATCAGACCGCGGGTCGACCAGCTTGCGCATCGCGCCTCGGCCGACCTCTCGCACCTCGCCAAGCGGCCGCCCATCCGGCGCCGACAGAGAGAAGTTGGCGTTGCTGGACAGGATCCGCGCCTTCTGACTGACCAAGAAGCGCGACTCTCCGTAGACGGACGCCGCGGCGCCAGACATGCCTGACTCCGCCAGCCGGCCCCCAAACCGTGGGCCAGGTACGGGTGGATCGAGGGCTGTGACGCCCCTGGAGGCGACGTGATCGGTCCAGCGAGACCCGTCCCAGTACCTAGATTCGAATCGACCGAAGGGGTCCGCCTGCCACGAGGGTGTCGTCACCTCGACAGGCGGAGCCGCGATGAGTGGATCCGCGGCAGTCATCCCCTGCGTCGAGACGTTCTCGGTCCACGCCTCGCCGTTCCAGAATCGAAACTCGTAGCGACCGTACGGGTCCGGGTACCACGCCGCAGTCGACCCCGGAGTCATGCCCGCGACGCTAGCAGCGATGACGGTCACCCACAGGCGCGCGCCACAGATGGAAGGAGCCGCCTCTCGGCGTTGGACTGGCAGGTGGCAGCCTCAGACCGAAGATCGTCCGCTGACGAGGATCCTCGTGGTCGTCAGCCCCGTGGGAGCTGGCTGCGCCAGCGACGTTCCTCCGCTTCGTCCGCATCCGACCCCGATGCTGCGCCGAAGGCCGCCAGCGCATCGGCTACCGGCTGCCACGCCTCGCCCGCGGCCGCAGCCCGTTCGTACAACCTGCGCGCCTGCCTGACGAGGTCTCGGTGCTCGCCTGCGAGCGCGTCGAAGCGTTCGTCGAGGAACCAGGAGGCGTCGTCGGATGCGTACGCAGCCACCGCGTCGAGGAAGATCTCGAGGGTTCGCGCCCGATGCTGGATGGACTCGCCCTTCATGGCGATCCATCCGAGCTTTGGCGCCCACAGCTGCCGGCGGACCTTGTCGTCCTCGACGTCGAGCAAGGTGCCGATCGAACCCTTGAGGCGGTGCTTCTCGCGGAACTGCTCCACCTCGTAGGCCAGTCGGACGACGTTGTCGTCATTGAGCGACGCGCCGACAAAGAGCACGTGCCGCGTCAGCAGCAACGTCTGCAGCAGAGCTCCCGCCGGCTTCGTCTCGGCGTCGTAGCGGACGAACTGCTGCCGGGTCAGCACGATGCTGTCCGGCTCCTTCACATCGCCGTGCATCTTCAGCACCCATTGCTTGCCTGCACGGGGCGGCTGCCACGGCAGGATCGTGGCGACGTTGGCGCGCCCCCGTTGCATCCGGACAGCCTTCTCGTAGAGACGGTCATAGTTGGTCGTGACTGCCTCGCGACAGCCGAGCGCGGCCAGGAAGGTGTGACTCAGGGACGGAACGGTCTTCTCGCCGACGATGGCGGCCACCCGTTGTCCCAGGTCCGGAAGTGTGGCCCCGAGGTACTTCGCCTGATCCAGCACATTGAGCTTCGACAGCCCGCCGTCCATGTCGATCTCAGAGGCCAGGGCCAGGCGTCGCAGCAACCCGTCCCAGGTGGGCAAGCCCGCGGGGATGCTCACGCCGGCGCCCATGAACAGGGCCAGCTCTCCCTCACGAGCACGTCGCCCCAGCCTTTCGGCCTGCGCGACCTGCTTCGCCGGCAGCGACCAGGCCGGCTGCTGACGGCGCAGGTGCTGCGCTGCGCCGTACAGCGAGCGGTCCGGGGTCACGACCGCGATGTCCAGGTCCCGCTCGACCGCCGCGTGGGACATCGCGTTCAACAGTTGGCGGAGTACTGCGCCCCGGTCCTCCCCCAGCCCCCCGCCGGCGATACCCAGCACAGGCACGGCCACCAGTGACTTGGTGCGCCCTGTCGACGGACGCTCGGCCAGTGCGGCGATCTCGGTGAGTGCCCCGACCGCGCGTTCCACCACCACGTCTGCACCATGGCTGCGACGGCCGCCGACATCGACGAACCAGACGTCCTTGCGGTGCTTCGCCCGCGCGTACCCGCGTCCCGGCCACCCCGGGGGTCGTTCGCGCTCAGGCTCGGCGCCTACCACCGGTTTCCAGTACCCGCGCACGCTGAAGGAACTTGAGGTCGGCACCAGGGCGAAGTCGTGGATGACGGATTCGATGCGTCCGTGGACGACGAAGAGGTGGCCAGTCATGGTGTCGATCCTGGAGGTCGATGGATATGGCCGCCAGCATGCTCAGCCGGCGGCCACCGGGTCCGGATGCGCTCAGGCCCCCTGTCCCAGCCTGACCTGCCGAATGACCCTCGCAACGTCGAGGTGGTGCGTACGTCGCCACTCGGCCAACCTGGTCCTGGCTGCGTCCCGGGCCGATCCGTCCGCGCCGATGCGCGGAAGCCACCAGTCGACGGCGTCCTCGGCGTAGGCGACGTACGCGATCGGTCGCGCCCGGCGGATGGCGTCGAGGCCTTCGATCGGGTCCCAGCCGAGGCTGAGCATCGCGGCGTACCCCATGGAGGGTCCTCGGTTGATGCCCATGTGGCAGTGCGCGAGGACGGCGCCGCCGGCGTCGAGGGCGTCACGAACGAGCGCGGTGCCGGTGTCGAACCAGACGTCGGGCATCCGTTGGCCGGCGTCGTCGACACCGAGCCAGTGGTACCTCATCTCCGGGTGGGCGGCGGTGACCCAGTCCTCGTCGCTCCACTCCAGGCGGCAGTCGACGATGTCGGTGATGCCGAGGTCGGCGATCTCGTGCAGCTGGACCGCGGCCAGGGTGGGCTGGTGAGTGGCGAGGTCGCCGCCGATCCAGAGTCGCGGCGCGACCTGGCTGATGTTGGCGTGGGTGGGACTCATGAGGGTGTTCCGTTCGTGGAGGCGCCGAGTCGACGCAGGGAGTCGAGAAGCCAGCGCTGGGGCCGGGCTCCGGGGAGGACGGCGGTGACCTCGCGCAGCGCGCGGTCAAGGGGTACGCCGTCGAGGACCGCGACCCTGGCAGCCACCGTCGGCGTACGGCTCTGACCGGCGACGCAGTGCAGGTAGACCCGGCGCCCGGCATCTCGAAGCCGCAGCACGGTGCGCGCGGCGTCGTCGATGACGAAGTCGACGTTCGGGTTGTCGGCCGGCACCGAGTCGAGCAGCCGCATGTGGTGGCTGACCAGCCCCGGCGCTTGGTCAGGGCCGACCCGGCACAGGCTCACGACCGCGTCGACCTCGGCCGGCAGCTCGTCGAGTCCACGCACGTCGCCGATCCACACGTCGCGGACGAGCGGGTGTGGGACGCAGGTGCCGGCGGCCTCCCACGCGTCGTACTCCACTCGCGCGGCCGTCGGCCACCCGCGCCCGTCCGGCCTGCCGCCGCGGACGGTCAGCGCCGCGGCCGCGACCAGAGCCGAAGCGCCGGTTTCGTGGCCGGCGAGCGGCAGGCCCCAGCCGTGCAGGGGCGCCTGCCACTCCTGCGGCACCGCGCTCGCACCCCACCGCGCGCCGAGCAGCGCGCCGGCGATCGCGGCGACCGTGTCGGTGTCGTGGCCGATGCCGATCGCGGTCGCCAGCGCGTCCTGGAGGTGGCGGCACGGCATCGGCTCGGGCACGGGGGTGTGGGTGATCGCGGACCACGCGGCTTGGAGCGCGCCGACGACCCAGCCGTTCTCGGTGAACGCCGACGGCGCCCGGTCCTCGGCCTCTGCCAGGACAGCGGTCCAGTCGGTCGTCGTGGTCCCGAGCTGCGCGACCACGTCCTCCGCGATCGGGAACGCTCCGTGCAGCACCGCGTGCCGGATCATCAGGCACCACAGCGCCGCGCCCTCGCCCGCGACCGGGTCGTGGTGGGTCAGCGCGCTGATCCGCATCGCGGCCTCGACCAGGGCGACCGGGTCGTCGAGGTGGGCCAGGGCGACCGGGGCGGTGCGCATCAGCGAACCGTTGCCGGCGGACCGGCCGCCACTGCGCTCGTGCACGGTCGCCGCGGCCGCGGTGAGCTGCGCTGCGGTGGCGTCGAAACCGGCCAGGCCGAGCACGTGAGAGGTCTGGATGCCCACGTCGGCCGGATCTCCGGCGTACCACTCGAGAAAGCCTGCGGCGATCGCATCGAGCGCCTCTGTCGTGCGCAGGTCGGCGCCGGTCATGGCGACCCGTGCGATGGCGACCGCCTGTGCGGTGTCGTCGGTCCACTCTCCCGGCGCGAAGCCGCCCAGTCCGCCGCCGATCATCGCCGGCCACCCGTCGTACGTCGCCGACCCGAACTCGTAGCCCGCGCCGAGTGCATCGCCCACCGCGGAGGCGAGCAGCACCCCGCACGCGCGGTCGTGCTGCGCGCTGGTGAGCCTCATCGGCCTGCTCCGACCAGGAGCGGGTGCTGGACGTGCGTGACGCGCGTGTGCACGTGGTGGCCCTGCCACGTCAGCGCTACGACGTCGAGGTGCTCGCTGGCGCCACTGGAGCGCTCGGCGATACCGGCCGGCTCGGTACGCCGCGGGCGGACCCGGTCGAGCCGCTCGATCAACCGGCGTGCCCGGCGACCGGGGGTCGCGACGGTCGGGGCGAACCGGGCGTCGAGCGCGGCTGCCTCGAGCAGCGCCGGCAGCTGGGCGCGCAGCCGCGAGGAGGAGTCGAAGACCTCCGCGACGTACGGCTGCCCGCCAATGCCGATGAGCACGCCGGACTGTCCCGGCAGCGGTCGCAGGTCGGCCCACCGGGCCCGCTCGGCGTCGGCCAGGTCGAGCCGGTCGACGAAGCTCCCGGTCTCCAGCCCCTCGAAGCCGCGGGTGTGCTCGGCGACCCGGCGCCACACCTCCCCCTGGACGTCGTGACCGCGGCGCACCGAGTCTGCAACGTACGGCGTCGCCCGCCGTCCCCGACTGTGCTGGGACGACGTGCCGCCCCAGCGCCCCTGCTCGACGCAGGCGACCTCGACGGGCACCTGCTGGTGCACGCCGACCATCAGCGAGTGCCGCGACATCCGGTGCTGCCACCCGCCCTCGAAGAGCTGGCCCTCGAGCACCAGCGCCGGCCGGTCCTCGACGTTGCCGACCATCAGCCTGCCGACCTGCGGCTCCTCCGGTGACTCGGTGACGTGCAGCCCGCGGCCACCCATCGTGTAGCGGCGGTAGCCGCTGGTGGCGCTCCACAGCGGGAACACCGTCATCGCGCCCCGGGTGATCCCGCGGCCCACGTGCAGCTCGATCATCGCTGCCTCCTCACTCCGGCCCCGGGTGGGCCGACAGGAGAACAGTGCGCCGAGGCGCCCTCAACGGGCCCTTACCCAGGTAATCGGCTCACTGGAGCTCGGAGGGCAGGTCGTCCCAGGTGATCGTGCGGGTCAGCCGGACGAGGTAGTGGCCGAGCTGGTCGTTCTTCTCGAGGTTCATCCACCGCTCGTCGTTGACCTTCTTCCGCACCGCCCCGAGGGTGACCTTCACGTTGGCCTCGGTCGTCCCGAGCTTGGCGGCGGCCGCCGCGGCGAGGTTCGACGGCGGAGGCTGCTCGGTCATCAGGTGGTGGAAGGTCACCGCCATCACCCGCCGTTGCGTGGGTGTCAGCGACGCGCTGGCGCCTGGGTAGGCGGTGCGGAACTCGGGCGCCCTCGAGCCCTCCGCCGCATCGCTGGCCAGAGGCAACCCCTCGCCCTGACCCGCCCCGATCACCACGGCGATCCGGACGTAGTCGTCGAGCTCAGGGAACGCGATCAGGGACTGGCCTGGCTGCAGCGCCACGATGGTGCGGCTGCGGAAGGTGACGTCGTCGAGGTACTTGCTGCGCACCGTCGCCCGCGCCCGCCCCAGCTGCACCAGCCACCCCTGCTCGTAGGGCAGGAACCGGCACAAGCGGCTCGGCACCCACGAGTCGGGGATGTGGATGCCGGCGCCCGGCAGCCGGCCGACCGATACGCGCTCGTACGACGGCAGGGCCCACGCGCCGCGCACGGTGTCGGCGACCTTGAGGCCGACACGGCCGTCGTACAGCGGCTCCGCGCTCTGCATCCACCGGAGGCTAGCGGCACCAACCGACACACACTTGTCGCAAGCGTCCCTTACCTTTGCGCTCATCGGATCCGACCACCCCAAAACGGACCAACAACACCCGGAGGACGGCATGGCTCTCGACCAACACCAGGCGCTTCTCGCCGACTACGTCGAGGCCATCGGCGGGTCCTCGCCCGTCTTCGACGATGACGGCTTCGTCGACTTCGAGCTGTCCGGCCAGCGTGCGACGGTCAACGTCAAAGAGGGCGGGAGCCGCCTACGCGGACGCGTAGTCGTGGCTCAGGTCCCGGATGTCGACGCCGCCCATGCCTGGCTCGACTCGCAGGTCCTACCGCCAACCTCAGAGCTGGCGATCTGGGGGACCCCTGACGAGGGCGCAGTCCTGCGCCTGGTGTGGGAACGAAGCACCGACGCGACGCCCGACGCGACCGACCCGATCCGTGACGAGCTCGCTCACATCCAGACGGCTTGGGCGACCGGTGCTGATCTGCACTTTCCTGAGCTCGCGCAGGCAATGCCCGACCCGCGCGACGAAGCGCCGCAGCAGGCTTGGCTCATGCTCGGCGATGAAGCCTCCTTCCCCACCGACGACGCACTGGACGAGGCGTGGCAGAGCGGGGAGTCGGGCGTCTTCGAGGTGCTGTGGACCGCAGCCAAACAGACCCAGCCGGGGGACCTCCTCCTCTTCTACTTCACGGGCCAGCGCAAGGCGGTGCACTTCGTCGCCCGTGCCGCCTCGTCCGCCTTCTACACCGCTGACCTCGCCGTCGATGCTCTCGGGACGGTCAGGGACCAGCAGTGGTGGGTCTACTGCACTCCCCTCATGCCGATCGAGCCGATCCCTCTGCAGGTGATCCGGGACGCAACCGACGGCGAGCTGCTCCTTCGAGGCCGGTCCGGCAAGTTCCTGAAGCCCGCGACCATCGCCGCCCTGCCGTTCGTCTCCACCGATCCGGACCTCCAGGGCTACGTCGACGAGGTGGTCACCACACCCACGGGCCGTGCCGACCTACCGCCTGCGGAGTCGATGACCCTCGACGACGTCGTGTCGCTCGCCGGAGGCGCTATGCGCTTGGAGGCCGACGTCGAGGAGTACGTCGTCGAACCACTGTTGCGCGCGGTCCTGGCTGACACGGAGCTCGCGTGGACCCGACAGTTCCCCATCGGCCGCAAGCGCGCTGACTACGTCGTCACCCGCAGCGAAGTGCCCCAGTGCGTGATCGAAGTCAAGCTCGCGATCAATGACGCCGGAAGCTGGCAGCGATCGCCGGACCTCGCGCAGGTGACCGACTATGCGGCGACCTTGGACGTCCCAGCAGTGTTGATGGACACCCAGCGGCTGGTCCTCATCGACCGCGGAGCGGTCGTGCCCTCGCGCATCATCGAACGGGTCGACCTGGCCTCACGAGAAGTGGCCTCTGCGCTGCGTCAGCACCTAGGGATCGACTAGCCGCTCAGTGCCGCACGTGGCACATCGCTCGCTCGGTGCGTCGTCCCAGTTGACACATCCACCGAGCAGGAGTTCGCCGCGCTCCGCAGCCTCGAACGTCGACGGGGTCGGCAGGCCGTAGACCAGTGGAAGCCATTGGTGGCTGCCGTTGCTCCTACACACCGGCTCCGTCTCGGCTGCTGTCGCCTCAGGCACACGAGCCGTGACGACGTAGGCGTCGTGGTCCGAGAGCCGACCTCGCGCATCAGCAGCCACGACGCGCGCCGTCGACTCGACGTCGGCAGCAAGTGGGACAGCGATGTGGTCGATGCTGCGCTGCGACTCGCCTGCAGCAGGAAGAGACCCGGTGGCGACTCGCAACCCGAGACGGACCAGCGCCTCCTCGATGGCCGCACGACCGGCCCGACTGCCTGCCCCGTCACGACCCTCCATCGCGTGGTTCCAGTCCCCGCCCCACACGTCGATCTCGCTGTCCGCGATGGCCTCGCAGGCGGCCTGGGTCCGCGTTGCCTGACTGTCACCCGACCACGGGGCAGCCCCGCCGCTGGTGCGCCACGGCAGTACCGAGGAGCAGAAGCGCCAGCCCTCGTACTCGGCGACGGCCGATGCCGGATGGGGTGACGGGTGCGGAGCGAGGGTGCGCGCCACCACCGCGGCGTACCGCACGCCATCACGGATGGGTGCCTCCGACGGGTGCACCGTCCACCCGCCCAGGTCCAGGGCCTCGGGCACCTCGGTGAGCAGCAGAACGTCGCACCCCAACGCATCCAGGAAGTCGCGTTGCCGCGGACCCGAGCGACCCTCGAGGTTCCAGGTACCGATTCTCAGCGAGACAGGCGTCGAGTGCCTCTCAGCCGCTGTCATCCGGAGATCCCCAACCGCCGCGAGACTTCTTCGCCACCGATCCGCCGCACGACCTCAGGGTCGCCGACGACGACGAGCACGTCGGTGGCGCGCGACATCCCGACGTACAACCGCTCCCTAGCCCGGTCCCGCTCGCCGGCCTCGTTGACGCACAGCACGACGCACGCACGTTCGAGGCCCTTCGACCCGAGCACGTGGCCGTAGAAGACGTCCTCGCCCTCCCAGAACGAGCGCCAGTAGGCGACCTTCCCGTGCCGCGTGACCTGCGCGGTCTGCTCCGGGTGGCGGTGGCCGGTGGTGAGCAGGGCGATCCGCGCGGGGTCCCAGCCCTCGTACATCAACGCCTCGACCTGGGAGTCAGCGACATCGATGGCGTCCTCGCTAGCCGCGGCCACGAACCGCACCTCGGCGCCCGACCCGCCCCGGGCCTGCATCCGCGACGGCGCGAGCGGCCCGAACGCGTCGTAGATCTGCCGGGTGTTGCGCAGGTTGTGGTCCAGCACGAGCGGCACCAGCTGCACCGGTGGGCGCCCGAACCGTGCGAAGAGCCGCTGGTTCTCGTCGCTGAACACGAAGACCCCACCGGCCTCCTCGTCCCGCAGCGCACCCAGCACCGCGGCCCACCAGGAGTCAGCGAAGTCCTGCGCCTCGTCGACCACCACCGAGTCGAACCGGTGCCCCTCGGCCAGTCCGGCGGCCTGCTCGGCCATCAGCCGCGGCAGCTCGGACTCCCAGAACTCCGGGTCGTCCTCGGACCCATCTCCACGCCCCACAGCCGCCCCAGCTCCTCGTAGGTGCCCACGAACGCCGGGCGGTGCCGCCGGTCCCAGCCCGCGACGACGCGCTTGAGGTACTCCGCCAACCCGATCGAGTAGCACAGCAGCGCCACCCGCTCCCGCCGCGCACCCTCCCCCACACCGCGGGTGAGGTCCTTGGCCTTCTGCAGCGCCAGCACCGTCTTCCCGCTGCCCGCGCCCCCGCGCACCTCGACCCGGCGCAGCATCCGGGTGACCTGCAGGATCACCATCTGCTCCTGCGTCAGCCGGTCCGCGGTCGCCGCGCGCTCCTCGGCGTCCGCGTTGACGTCGTACGCCGGCCGCGACCGCCCCGCCAGGATCTCCGTCACCAGCTCGACGTCGTCGTGGTTGGGCGTCCAGCGTCCGTGCGCCAGACCCCACCCGTTGGTCCGCACCCGCTCCGGCAGATCCGCCATGTCACCGCGGTCGTGGAACCCCCACCGCGGCAGCTCCGGCACCGAGAACCCCTCGGGCAGCTCGGTGTGCGGCAGCACCACCCCGTGCGAGAACGCCACCTGGTCGCGGCTGCCCCACCGCGGGTCGGACTCGACGTACCTCCTGACCGCGTGCTTGCCCTCCCGCGCCTGCGTCACCGGGTCGCACCGCTCGACCTTCTCGCCGCGCTTGATCCACCACCCGTCGTCCTCCAGCCACACCGACCCGCCCTTGACCTCCAGGCACACGAACCCTGCCTCTGGGATCAGCACCAGCAGGTCGATCTCGTGGTCCTTGACCTCGTCGGTCAGTCGGACGTTGGCCATCAGCACGCAGTCACCCGGCAACCCGTCGCGCAGCCGCTCCCACACCTGCCGCTCGGACTCGGTGACGAACGTCGGCTCCTCCGGGATGCAGCGCGCCATGGCGTCAACCTAGGCGCGTTGTCGGTGCCGTGGTCGAAGATGCAGCCATGGAACGCGAACGGTGGGTCTGCGACTTCTGCGGCACCCGCGGCCGCACCGAGCCCGGCCAACCGAGCGAGAGCGTCCTCTGCCCCGCCTGCGGCGAACCCGTGACGAGAGAGAGCTGGTGACCATGTCGTACGCCGACGTCGTGGCGGTCTGCGGCGACATCACCACCCAGGACGTCGACGCGGTCGTCAACGCCGCCAACCGCCGCATGCGAGGCGGCGGAGGCGTCGACGGCGCCATCCACGCCGCCGGCGGCCCCGAGGTCCTCGCAGACTGCATACGCCGCTTCCCCCACGGACTCGCCACCGGCGACGCCGGCTGGACCACCGCAGGCCAGATGCCGGCCCGCTGGGTCATCCACACCGTCGGCCCCAACCACGGCCGCGGCGAGACCGACCGCGACCTGCTCGTCTCCTGCTACCGCCGCTGCCTCGAGGTCGCCGACGAGCTCGGCGCCGAGACCGTCGCGTTCCCGCTCATCAGCGCCGGCGTCTACGCGTGGCCCTTGGATGACGCAATTGACGCCGCCGTGACGACCCTGCAGACCACAAGGACCCGGGTCCGTGAGGTTCGCGTGGTCGCCTACAGCGGCGGCACCCATCGCGCGGTGCTGAGCCGGCTCGAGGAGGGCTGAATGGCCGAGGATCACGGCATCCTGGACTCACGATTCGAGACCGAAGCCGACGATGTCGAGCACCTGCTCTCGGTGATGGACATCGACGAGCTGGAGGAGCTCGCGACGCTCCTGATGGTGCTCTTAATGCGACCCGTCGTGGTCGAGGAGGTGTGGAACGCGGAATCGGAGGCGCCGTGCCTGGAGATCATCCTCGCCGGCGACGAGCACTCGATCGGCACGACCTACGAGTTCCCCGCCTCTGTCCTCCAGCTGGTCGGCGACTGCATCGAGACAGCCACGGAGCTCGGCCCCTACGACGCCGCGCCCCACCAGGACGCAGCGCACGAGCTCTCCGCGCTGGATCGGCATGCATTGGTGGGGGTGCTTCAACGCGCGCTGGGGCAAGTACGGCTGCTGTCGTTGTCAGACCAGGACTGAGAGACCGCAGGCGGCGAAGTCGGTGAGGTCCACGGCTGCCAGCCGGTCACGCCGGAGTCGAGATCGGCGATCTCTGCAGGCCACAGACCTCCTCGCAATTGGCGCCGCCCCTGTCGGCGAGCCCCTACCCATCGGCCCCCGAGGGCGAAGCTCCGAGCGGGGGAAGGCTCGCCTTGGTGCCCAAGACGTGGCGCGACGCCCGGTCTGTGACGGCCTTGGCGATCACGTAGGACACGACCTCGGGGCCGCCCGGCAGGTGACGCGCGTCCACGACGAGGGTGGTGCCGTCACGACCCAACGGACGCCACGTGCGCCCCGGAGGACCGGTACGGGTGACCTCGACCTGCCGATCCGGCCTGAGCAGGACAGGCATGGGCTGCTCAGGCACGACACCCGTGACCGACTCCCACGGCACGTCGACGGCGAATCCACGGTCCTCGTGCCGCAGCCTCGTCGGAGTGAGCCAGAGGCCACCGGCGAGCCCGGAACCGTGCTGGACTCCGCTGGTCCACGCCAGCCACGCCGCGAGAGCGACGAGCACCGCGACCCAGCCCCAGCGCTCCGACAGAGCCACGAACACCGCTCCGAGCGCCGCGACCGCGGCGTAGGCGGCCAGCACCCACGAGGACACCAGCGTCGGTCCCGCCGCTCGTGGGAAGAGGAGTGCGGGCTCATCGGCGACCAGGTCCAGCCGCGGATCAGGCGGGTCGCGTCGTGCGCGCCGCTCGGCCTCCTCCTTGGCCGCGCCACCCGCGGCGCCGACGAGCAGGACCAGCCCGCCGCAGAACAGCCCCCGCCCCACGCCCGAGCCGAGGCCCACGAGCCCGATCCAGGTCGCCGGCAACCCGAGGGACACCAGCACGGACACACCGAACCAGGTCGCCAGGCGAAGTCCCACCGGGGAAGCCTCTGTCGTCGTCACTGCCGCACCTTCTCATCGCCCGACGACGTGGAATGGAGGTCCTGGCCGCCACCCAGTGCCACTCACGATCTCCGCACACACCCCCGCGCCGGCCCGTCGTCCACTCGAGAGGCCATCCCGAGTCCCCCTCAGGAGCAGGGTCCGATGGGAGGACTGATCGATGCCCTGAGCACTTCGGGCGCGCTACAGACGACCGGGGCACCGGTTCTTGCAGCAGTCCCCTCCGGTGGAGCTGACCGGTCGAGTGCTCAGTCGTCCACTGGTTCGGGTGGCGCCGTGATCCCGCGCCTGTTCAGCACGGCTTCGACTTGTTCCACGAGATGGCCGCGCAGGGCGTACCACTTGCGCAGGTTGACGAGGACGGGTCGCCCGTCCAGACCCGGGGCGAGGAAGTCGATGTCGGGTCGGGCCAGGAGGACGTCGTAGAAGGGTTGGTTGTCGGCGTCGCTGAACTTGAACTTCTTCGCGATCGTCTCGAGCGGCGTACCGACGTCGGGTACGGCGTGGTTGACGTCGGCGCCGGCGTCGAGAAGTCGAGCCAGCAGCTCGGCCTCGGGCTCGGGGTCGTGGGCGTTCTGACCCAGCAGCACGTGCAGGGGCGCGTGGCGGGTGACATCGGCGCCGTCGTCGAGGAGCCGGTGAGCGAGCGCCACCCGGCTCGAGGGGTCGGAGTTGCCGAGTGCGGTGGTGAGGAGGGTGGCGCCGGGGTAGCCGTCGTAGTTCACGAACGACGGTGAGTAGTGCTGCTCTAGCTCGGCGATCGACCCGGTGCGCAAGACGGTGTGCAGCGAAGAGGTGTTCTTCGGCGTCTTCCTGCGGAGCATGCCCATGGTGTCCTCGAAGTCGTGTGAGTTCGTCCGCAGGGTACGGCGGCCATCTGCGGGGGATGGCTTCGTCGATTCCGCACCGGCCTTCTGCCCGGTCTTCGACGGATCAGTTCCTGGAGGCTCGGCATCGGTCGAGGGCATTCGATCGATCCGCCCGGCCGACCTATGGACACGCGAAGGCCCCTGCCGCGTCTCCGCAGGTCAGGGGCCTTTCCGGGAGCCGCCTGTCGGAATCGAACCGACGACCTATTCATTACGAGTGAATCGCTCTACCGACTGAGCTAAGGCGGCGTGCTGGCCGCCTAGTGACGGACAACCCGAAGAAGTATAGGGATGGCCCCGGTGTGCCGCGAAAACGGGCGGGTTCAGCCTCCAGCGCCACCTGAGGCGGGCGCCGTGGTTTGACCGCGGCTCCAACGGCTACAACCGGGACGTGGTCACACCCAGCCGAGATCTCACCCCACGTGATCAGCAGCCGCAGTCCCGGCGCCGCCTCATCCGGGTGGCGCTGTTGACCCTCAGCGTCCTCCTCGGGATCGGGGTGCTCGCAACCGGCCTCCTCGGACCCTGGGGCCCGCGGGCCGGGCTCTGCATCGCCATCGTGGGCATCGGACTCCTCGGCAACGTCCCCTTCCTGGCGCGCCAGGGGTCCGGCTCGGTGCGGTGGGCCGACCGCGTTAGCACGCGGGACAGCGCGACGGTCATCGCCTACGACCGGGTGCCGGCGTACGCCGCTGCCTGGGCGCTCGGCTGGACCACCCTCGTCGCCGTGCTGGGCACCTCGTTCGGGGTGGCGGGTGGGCACACCGGGGTGTCGCTGCTGCTCGGCCTGCCGTTCGTGCTGCTCTTCGGACTGCCGCTCGTCGACACGCTGCTCGCCCTGCTTCGCGGAGCGGAGGTCGTCGCCGACCGTGAACGGCTCACGGTGCGGTCGTGGCACACCGAGAGCAGCATCGCCTGGGACGACGTCGAGCGGGTGACCCTCGACCTCGGACCGCGCGGAATGGTCATCGCTGCAGCGGGCTACACCGCCGGAACCAGCTGGCGCGGCCGGCGCCTGCCGCACGTGCTCCCGGGGCGCGTCCCGATCGCCCCAGGACGGGTCGACATCGATTCGCGGGCGGTCGAGCCGCACTCACCCTGGCTGCTCCTCGTGCTGCAGGACTGGGCAGCGGATCCCTCGACCCGCGCGCAGATCGGCACAGCCGAGGCCGAGCGCCGGCTGCGCCAGATGGTCGGCATGGGGGCTGGCAACCCCTGAGCCGTCCCTGCGGGTGGTGAGAGGAGCGGTGACCGCGGGCACCGTGGGAGCATGACCACTGCGCCCAGCCACGCCTACGCACGAGCCGACGAGCACCGCAGCGAGGGCGCGCGGCCCTGGCTGGCGCTGCTGGTCTTCGCGGTCGCCGTCGGGATCGCGGCCGGCCTCGGTGGCGCGGCGGCCGGGTCGGCCGGCTCGGAGTACGCCTCGCTCGAGCAGCCGCCGTTCGCGCCGCCGTCGTGGCTCTTCGGTCCGGTGTGGACGGTCCTCTACGTCGGCATCGCGGTGGCCGGGTGGCTGTCGTGGCGGGCGGCCGGGGTCGACGCCGCGATCGCGTGGTGGGTGGTGCAGCTGGTGCTCAACGCCGCGTGGACGCCGATCTTCTTCGGCGCCGGCGAGTACGGCTGGGCACTCGTCGAGATCGGGTTCCTGCTGGTTGCGGTGGTCGCGACGATCGTCGTCGTACGCCGGCGCAGCAGGCTCGGGGCGTGGCTGCTGGTGCCGTACCTGGTGTGGGTGGGGTTCGCCAGTGTGCTGAACGCGTCGATCTGGTGGCTGAACCGCTGAGCTCGCGCTGGGGGCGGTCCGGTCACCGGGTTTCGAGACGGCGCTGGCGCGCCTCCTCAACCGGCGGTGGGCGTCGCGGCGCGTGGTCTCGACGCCCGCTCGTCGCTGACGCTCCTCACTGCTCGACCACCGGGAGGCACAGCGGTGATGCCAGGGGTCAGACGACGCCGAGGGCGAGCATGGCGTCGGCGACCTTGGCGAAGCCGGAGATGTTGGCGCCCGCGACGTAGTCGCCCGGGCTGCCGTACTCCTCGGCCGCCGTAGCGCAGCGGTCGTGCACGCCGGCCATGATGTCGCGCAGCCGCTCCTCGGTGTGGGCGAAGGTCCAGGAGTCGCGCGAGGCGTTCTGCTGCATCTCCAGCGCGCTCGTGGCCACACCACCGGCGTTGGCGGCCTTGCCGGGGGCGAAGAGCACGCCGCCCTCCTGGAACACGTCGACGGCCTCGGGCGTGCACGGCATGTTGGCACCCTCGGCGACCGCGACCACGCCGTTCTCGACGAGGGTGCGCGCCTCGGCGCCGTCGAGCTCGTTCTGCGTGGCGCACGGCAGCGCCACCTCGCACGGCACGTCCCACACCGAGCCGCCCGCCACGAACTCGGCGGTGCCGCGCTCGTCGGCGTACGCCGAGATCCGCGCCCGGTCGACCTCCTTCACCTGCCGGAGCAGGTCGATGTCGAGGCCGGCCTCGTCGACGACGTACCCCGAGGAGTCGGAGCAGGCGACGACCTGGGCGCCGAGCTGGATCGCCTTCTGCGCGGCGTAGATCGCCACGTTGCCCGAGCCGGACACCACGACGCGACGCCCGGAAAGGGACTCGCCGCGGGTCCTCAGCATCTCCTCGGTGAAGTAGACAGTGCCGTACCCGGTCGCCTCGGTGCGCACCTGCGACCCGCCGTAGGCCAGGCCCTTGCCGGTGAGGACGCCGGACTCGTAGCGGTTGGTGATGCGCTTGTACTGCCCGAAGAGGTAGCCGATCTCGCGACCACCGACACCGATGTCGCCGGCGGGGACGTCGGTGTACTCGCCGAGGTGGCGGTAGAGCTCGGTCATCAGCGACTGGCAGAAGCGCATGACCTCGGCGTCGCTGCGACCCTTGGGGTCGAAGTCCGAGCCGCCCTTGCCGCCGCCGATCGGCATGCCGGTCAGGGCGTTCTTGAAGATCTGCTCGAAGCCCAGGAACTTCACGATCCCGAGGTAGACCGACGGGTGGAAGCGCAGGCCGCCCTTGTACGGCCCGAGCGCGGAGTTGAACTCCACCCGGAACGCCCGGTTGATCTGCACCTGACCCTGGTCGTCCGTCCACGGCACCCGGAAGATCAGCTGCCGCTCCGGCTCGCAGATCCGCTCGATGATCGCGGCGTCGACGTACTCCCGGTGCTTGCGCACGACCGGACCGAGCGTGCCCAGCACCTCGAGCACCGCCTGGTGGAACTCCTGCTCGCCGGGGTTGCGCTGCAGGACGGTCTCGTAGTGCTCCGCGAGCAGCGGGTCGAGGTGCGACATGACCTCACCCTAGGCAGCACGAAGCCCCGGGCAGTGCCCGGGGCTTCGTGGTGGGACGGGTGGATCCGAGGATCAGGCGGCGACGAGCGTGCGGTCGCCGGCGCGCGAGGCAGAGCCGCGGAGCGAGGTCTGCGGGGCACCGCACCAGCAGGTGAAGGAGACCTGGGTGCCGTCCTCGGTGCGGGTCACGCCCTCGATCATGCTCGGGAAGATGAGCTGACGACGGTCGCAGGCAGAGCAGTCGTGGGTGAACATGAACATGGGGGACCTCCTCGTGGATCTGATCGGGGACCCCTCCAGTGTGACCGGCCAGTAGGAACAGGGGTAGCCTGGTTTTCCAGCCTGTTCCCAAGGAAATTCCTATGCTTTCTGTGCACCAGCTCACATGCTTCCTGGCCGCCTACGAGCACGGGTCGCTGACACGGGCCGCCGAGCACCTCGGCTACGCGCAGCCCTCGGTCTCCGAGCAGATCCGTGCACTGGAGAAGTCCCTCGGCGTGCAGCTCTTCCGCCGGGTCGGCCGCGGAGTGGTGCCGACGACCGTGGGCGACACCCTGCGCCCCTACGCCGAGCAGGTCATCGCCTCCCTCGACCAGGCCCGCGAGGCCGTGCAGAGCGTGAAGTCGTTCGAGACCGGCACCATCCGCTTCGGCATGTTCGGCATCGCCCGCCTGTACGCCGGCGCGGACCTCATCGCCGACGTGCTCGACCGCTACCCCGGCGTCCGGGTCGAGCTGGTCGGGCAGAACTCCGCCGAGGTGATGGAGGAGCTGCGCCGCGGCAGGCTCGAGGCCGCAATGCTCGCCGTCTCCACGGTCGAGAGCGAGGGCATGCAGGTCACCCCCGTCGCCCGCGAGGAGCTCGTCTACATCTCCGTCGACCCCGCGCGGCTCGAGACGCCCGTGACCGCGCACCGGCTCTCGCTGGCAACGCTGGTCATGCCCGAGACCAGCTTCCGCGCCACCGACCCCACCCGCCTCACCCTGCGCCGCATGCTGCACGAGGCCGGTCGCAACCCCGCCAGTCGGGTCGAGGTCGAGGACATCGAGACGGCGGTCGAGCTGGTGGGGCGGGGGTACGCCGACTCGATCATCCCGCTCGGGGCCGCCCAGCAGCTGCTGCCCCGACTCGCCCCCGACGCCGGCTGGGTCTCGCTGCGGCCACGGCAGTTCGACACCTTCGCCGTCGTCCACCGCAAGGGCGCGGTCCTCTCCCCCGCCGCCCGGCTCATGATCGAGCTCGCCACCACCCGGATGCAGGCGATCGCGGAGGCGACCGCGTCCCGACGTCCGGCGACGCCGGGCGGCGGGGCGGGCGACTGACCCGGGCAGCGGTTGCTGCTCAACCTTTCGCGAACCCCGGACAGTTCAACAGTCACCGCTCGGCCCGACCAGCCCGACCGGCGGTGAGTCCTCAACCGGACCAGCGGCCCGAACGGTTGACTGGTCACCGCTCACCCGAGGCCGGACCCAAGGAGGAGACACATGACCTGGGACGTCGTGGTGGTCGGGGCCGGCCTGTCGGGCCTGGCCACGGCCCGGGCCATCGCTGCGGACGGCCGCTCCGTCGTGGTCGTCGAGGCCCGCGACCGGGTCGGCGGCCGCACCGAGGGCGGGACGCTGTCGGACGGGCAGTGGATCGAGCTCGGGGGACAGTGGATCGGACCGACCCAGGACCGCATGTACGAGCTGGTCGCCGAGCTCGGGCTCAGCACGGTCCCGACGTACAACGACGGCGACATCGTCTTCGGCCTCGGTCGCCGGACGGGGCGGCTGGCCGGGCGCAAGGGCGCGGTGCCGCGGATCAATCCCGTCGCGCTCGCCGACCTTGCGCAGGGGGTCGCCCGCTTCGGGCGGCTGGCCCGGCGTACCGACCTCGACGCGCCGTGGACCACGCCCGGAGCCCACCGGCTCGACGAGCAGACGCTGGCGACCTGGATCCGGCGCACCCTGCGCACCAGGCAGGGGCGGGCCTACTTCGAGCTCTTCACGGAGGCGGTGTTCGCCTGCGAGCCCGCCGACCTCTCGCTGCTGCACGCGCTCTTCTACACCCGCTCCGGCACCGACCTGGACACGTTGATGGCCGTGGACCGCGGCGCCCAGCAGGACCGGGTGGACGGCGGCTCGGTGCTGGTCTCCGAACGGATGGCCGAGGGTCTCGACGTGCGGCTCGGGCAGCCGGTGGCCGCCATCACCCAGGACGGCTCGGGCGTCTCGGTGCTGACCCGCGACGGCTCGCGGTTCGACGGCGCCCGGGTCGTCGTGACGATCCCGCCGACCCTGGCCGGCCGCCTCCGCTACTCCCCCGCGCTGCCGGCGCGGCGCGACCAGCTGACCCAGAAGCTGCCGCAGGGCTCCGTCATCAAGGCGCACGTGGTCTACGACCGGCCGTTCTGGCGCGAGGAGGGGCTCAACGGCCAGGTCGGCTCCGACACCGGCCCGTTCAAGGTCGTCTTCGACAACTCCCCTCCCGGCTACGAGCGCGGCATCCTCACCGGCTTCCTCGAGGGCGCGGCCGCCCGCCACTGGTCCGCCCGCCCGGCTGCCGAGCGGCAGGCGGCCGTCGTGGAGTGCCTGGTGCGCTACTTCGGGCCCCGGGCCGCCTCGCCCGTGGAGTACGTCGAGCGCGACTGGACCACCGAAGAGTTCACCCGTGGCTGCTACGGCGCGCACTTCGCCCCCGGTGTGTGGACCGGCTTGGGCCCGGCGCTGCGCGAGCCCGTCGGGCGGATCCACTGGGCAGGGACCGAGTGCTCGCCGGTGTGGAACGGCTACATGGAGGGGGCCGTGCTCTCCGGGGAGGCGACGGCGCGGGAGGTGCTGGGGGTGCTGTGAGCGGGTCCGGCCAGGTTCGTCGGGGAGCCGACGGATCCGGCGTCCGGGCTTGTCGGCGACCCGACAGACCCGGACGTCCGACGACAAAGTTCTGCCGTGGAGCTTCCGGGTTGGTCGGGGAGCCGACGAACCCCCCGCCCGGACACACCCCTACCCTGTGCGCATGATCGACCAGGTCTCCGTCGTCACCACGTTCCTCGACGCCCTCGCCGCCGGCGACGCCCGCACCGCGGTCGACCTGCTGGACCCCGAGGTCGAGTGGCGCAACACCGGGCTGCCGACGCTGCGCGGTCGCCGCGCGACCGGCGCCCTGCTGGGGATGGAGAAGCGCGGGGTCGGGTTCGGCTACGAGATGCACGCCGTCGCGGTCGCCGCCGACGGGGACTCGGTGCTCACCGACCGCACCGACTGGATCACCCTCGGGCGCCTGCGCTCGGAGTTCTGGGTGCGCGGCACCTTCACGCTGCGCGACGGGAAGATCGTCGTCTGGGACGACGCGTTCTCGATGGGTGGCTTCGCGGCCGGCACGCTGCGGGGGCTGGTCCGGGCGGTCCTGCCGCGGTAACCGACTCGGCACCGGCACCTGGGGCCCGCGCGCCGGGAGCCCGCGCGCCGGGAGCCGGGGTCGAGGTGTGCCTCGTGGCCGGAGTCGAGGCCCGAGTCGTGGCCCCAGGACGCGGTCCTGCGCGTCACCAGGCCTCGACCCGCACCTCGACCCACACCTCGACCCCTGGGCACCGGCCGCAGGAACAGCCCACGGCGTACGACGGGCGGCCCGAACTCGTGGCCGGAGTCGTGGCCGGAGTCGAGGCCCCAGGACGCGGTCCTGCGCGTCACCAGGCCTCGACCCGCACCACGACCCGCACCTCGACCAGCGAAGGTCTCAGCAGCGCTTGCCGTCCTCGGGGACGGTGCCCTCGAGCAGGTAGGACTCGATGGTGGAGTCGATGCACTCGTTGCCGGAGTTGTACGCCGTGTGGCCGTCGCCGTCGCGGGTCAGCAGCACCCCGGAGGCGAGCTGGTCGGCGAGCGCCTCGGCCCACTCGTAGGGGGTGGCCGGGTCGCGGGTGGTGCCGACGACCAGGATCGGCGCGGCTCCCTCGGCGCGGATCCGCGGAGCCTCCTCAGCCGGCTCCAGGTCGAACCCGAGGCACCCGACCAGCGACCACGCGAAGACCTCGCCGAGCGTCGGGGAGACCTCCTCGACCTCGGGGATCTGAGCAGGGATCTCGGCCGGGTCGGTGGAGCCGGGGTCGTCGAGGCAGTTGATGGCGTAGATGGCCTCGGTGGAGTTGTCGGCGTACGTGCCGTCGGGGTTGCGCGAGGCGTAGAGGTCCGCGAGCCGCATGAGGGAGGTGCCGTCGCCGCGGAAGGCCGTCTCGAGCGCCTCGTCGAGCAGGAACCAGAAGTCGCTGACGTAGAGCGGGGTGATGATCCCGTAGAAGGCGTTGCCGACGGTGAGGTCGCGCTCGCCCGCGGGCAGCGGCTGCGCGTCGACCTCGTCGAGGAAGTCCGCGATCCGCTGCAGCCCGGCGTCGACCGAGTCGCCCAGGAAGCAGTCACCGGCGTCGACGCAGGCTCCGACGTACGCCTCGAGGGCCCGCTGGAAGCCGGCCGCCTGGCCGAGGGTCAGGTCGCGCGAGGAGAGCGAGACGTCGACGGCGCCGTCGAGGACCAGCCGCCCGACCCGGTCGGGGAAGAGCTCGGCGTAGGTCGCGCCGAGCTTGGTGCCGTAGGAGGCGCCGAAGTAGTCGAGCTCGGACTCGCCCAGCGCCGCGCGCAGGACGTCCATGTCGCGGGCGGTCTCGACCGTGGTGACGTGGCCGACGATGTCGGGGGAGTTCTGCTCGCACGCCTCGAAGAAGTCCTCGAGCCCCTCCACCACCGCGTCGACCTCGGCCTCGGTGTCCGGGGCCGGGTCGGCGGCCAGGAACTCGTCCATCTCCGCGTCGGAGAGGCAGTCCACGGGGGCCGAGGAGCCGGTGCCGCGCGGGTCGAAGCCGACGATGTCGTAGGCCTGGAACAGGGCGGGCCGGAAGACCTGGCCGGCCGAGGCGGCGTACGTGGTGCCGGGCGCGCCCGGGCCACCCGGGTTGACCACGAGCGAGCCGATGCGCTGGTCGGGCCGGGTCGCCGGCACCTTGAGCAGGGCCACGCGGAGGGTGTCGCCCTCGGGCTCGGCGTAGTCGACGGGCACGGTCAGGACCGCGCACTCGAGGTCGTCGTCCTGTTCACAGGGGGCCCAGTCGAGCTGCTGGGAGTAGTACTCCTCGAGCGCGGGGTCGGGGGCGTCGGTCGCCCCCGGGGCCGGGGTCGTCGTGGGGGCCGGGCCGTCGCGGCCGACGCTCGCGCCGTCGTCGCCGGTGAAGACCAGGGCCAGGGCCACCCCGAGGCCGGTGAGCACCAGCGCGAGCGCCGTCACCCCGGCGATCACGCGCACCATCGTCTGCGACATCGGCTACCTGCTCCCCTCGGGCACCTTCAGCGCCACCATCATGGACTCCAGCGCCAAGGCGACCGGGACGTTGAACTCCAGCATCTGCTCGCGCGCCTCGAAGACCCACGCGATCCGGCGCAGGTTGAGCTCGGGCGTGGAGGTGCGCACGACCTCCTGCACGTCGGGGCGGATCTCCTCGTTGACCAGCTCGCCGGGCGCGCCGGTGCCGAGCGCGATCGCGTCGCGGTAGACCGAGACCAGGTCCATCAGGCTGCGGTCGACCACGTCGAGGACCCGGCGCCGCGCGCGCCGCTTCTGGTCCTCGGTCAGCTCGCGCAGCGCCGAGGCGTACTCCCGCGGGCGCCGCCCCTTGTCCTCGTAGCCGAAGGCCCGGTCGAGGTCGGCCTTCTCCCGCGCGTCGAGCTCGGTGGTGATCGCCTCGGCCTCCTCCTTCGCCACGTCGGCGAGGTTGGTGGCGGCCTGCATGCAGGCGCCGAGCGTGGTCAGTCGCGCCGGCAGCGACACGACCTCGCGGCGGCGGTTGCGGGTGGCCTCGTCGAGGGCCAGCGCCTTGGCCCGGCCGATGTGCCCCTGGCTCGCCCGGGCGGCGTACGACGCCAGCGCCTCCCCCACGCCGTGCCGCCGCACGAGGAACTCCGCGACGTCGGGCGCCGTGGGCGTGGACAGCGAGACCAGGCGGCAGCGGCTGCGGATCGTGGGCAGGACGTCCTCGACGGTCGGCGCGCACAGCAGCCAGATGGTGCGCGGCGCCGGCTCCTCCACGGCCTTGAGCACGGCGTTGCCGGAGGTGTCGTTGAAGCGGTCGGCGTCCTCGACCACGATCACCTGCCAGCGGTGCGAGACCGGGCTCATCGCGGCCTTGCGCACCATCTCGCGGGCGTCCTTGGCGCGGAACTGCACCGACTCGGTCTGCACCCGGGTCACGTCGGGGTTGGAGCCGGCCAGCGCGGTGGTGCAGGCGTTGCAGGCCCCGCAGCCGGCCTCGGGGCCGGGCCCGCGCTCGCACTGAAGCGCGGCGGCGAAGGCGATCGCGGCGTTGGAGCGCCCCGACCCCGGCGGGCCGGTGATGAGGAAGGCGTGGGTCATCCCCTTGCCCGCGGCGGCGGCGCGCAGGGTCTCGATGACCGGCCGCTGGCCGACCAGGTCGTCCCAGACGCTCATCGGGCCACCGCCGTGGTTGCGGGGTCTCGTGGCTCGTCGCTGGCGCTCCTCGCACCTCGACCAGCGGGGTGGGCGGTCACAGCAGCGCCTCCACCCGCTCGCGGATCGCGGCGGCGATCTCGTCGACCGCCGCCCGGGCGTCGAGGACGAGGTAGTGCTCGGGGTCCGCGGCGGCCATGTCGAGGAACGCCTGCCGCACCCGCTGGTGGAACTCCAGCGACTCGCCCTCGATGCGGTCGCGCCCCTCGAACCGGCCCAGCCCGGCCGACGGCTCGAGGTCGAGGACCACGGTCAGGTGCGGGCGGAGGTCGCCGGTCGCCCAGCGCGCGACGTGCGCGACGTCGGCGACCGGCAGCGTGCGACCCGCGCCCTGGTAGGCGAGCGTGCTGTCGACGTACCGGTCGGTGACGACGACCGCGCCCCGCTCCAGCGCGGGCAGGACGACGGTGTCGACGTGCTCGGCCTTGTCGGCGGCGTAGAGCAGGACCTCGGTGCGGTCCGACAGCGCCCCGGTCTCGGGGCTGAGGACGATGCGGCGCAGCTCGGCGCCGACCGGGGTGTCGCCGGGCTCGAAGGTCAGCAGCACCTCGTGGCCCTGCTGCTCGAGGTGCTCGCGCAGGAGGCGCGACTGGGTGGACTTGCCGGACCCCTCGCCGCCCTCGAAGCAGACGAAGAGCCCGCGGTCGGTCCAGCGGCCGGGCCAGGTCGTCTGCGCGGCCGGGTGCTGGGTCATGGGGCGAACCTACGGGGCGGCGGGGACAGGGAGCGTGCGGGGCCTGGCAGTTTTATCGGCCGGCCGTCAGTTTCAGCGGCCGGCCGATGAAACGCACGGCGGGACGCTGAAACATCAGCGGCCCGGCGTCAGGTTCAGCGGCCGGCCGATGAAACTGCGCGAGGCCGGTCGACCCCGACCCATCACGACTTCTTCGCCGCAGCCTTCTTCGCGGTCTTCTTCGCAGCCGTCTTCTTGGCAGTGGTCTTCTTCGCGGCCGCCTTCTTGGCCGGAGCCTTCTTGGCGCCCTTCTTGGCCGCCTTCTTCGCCGGGCCGCGGGCGCGGCGCTCGGCGAGCAGCTCGGCGGCGCGCTCGAGGGTGAGGTCCTCGACGGTGTCGTCCTTGCGCAGGGTGGCGTTGTACTCGCCGTCGGTGACGTACTCCCCGAAGCGGCCCGACTTCACCACGACCGGCTGCCCGGAGACGGGGTCGTTGCCGAGCTCCTTCAGCGGCGGGGCAGCGGCGGCGCGGCCGCGCTGCTTGGGCTGGGCGTAGATCCGCAGCGCCTCGTCGAGGGTGATGGTGAGCAGCTGGTCCTCGGAGGTCAGGGAGCGGGAGTCGGTGCCCTTCTTGAGGTACGGCCCGTAGCGGCCGTTCTGGGCGGTGATCTCCTCGCCCGACTCCGGGTCCGCGCCGACCACGCGCGGCAGCGAGAGCAGCTTGACGGCGTCCTCGAGGGAGACGGTGTCCAGCGACATCGACTTGAACAGCGAGCCGGTGCGCGGCTTCGCACTCTTCGGGGCGTCCTCGGGCAACAGCTCGGTGACGTACGGGCCGTAGCGGCCGTTCTTGGCGACCACGCGCAGGCCGGTCTCCGGGTGCGCGCCGAGGTCGATCTCCTCGCCGGCGGGGTTGGCCAGCAGCTCCTTGGCCTTCTCCAGCGTCAGCTCGTCGGGCGGCAGGTCGTCGGGCACGTTGGCGCGTACGCCGGCACCCGCGCCGTCCCCGTCACCGTCGGCACCCCCGACGACCTCGAGGTAGGGGCCGTAGCGACCGACGCGCAGGTTGATGCCCGAGTCGGGCCCACCCACGGGGAAGGTCGCCAGCTCGCGGGCGTCGATGTCGCCGAGCTCGTCGACGAGCTTCTTCAGTCCCTCGACCTCGCCAGTGCCGAAGTAGAACTCCGCGAGCTCGGTCGCACGGTCCTTGCGGCCGCCGGCGATCTCGTCGAGGACGTCCTCCATCCGTGCGGTGAACGCGTAGTCGATCTGGCGCGGGAAGTGCTCCTCCAGCAGCCGGATCACCGAGAACGCCAGCCACGCCGGCACCAGCGCGGTGCCCTTCTTGTAGACGTAGCCGCGGTTGAGGATCGTCCCGATGATCGAGGCGTACGTCGAGGGGCGGCCGATCTCGCGCTCCTCGAGCTCCTTGATCAGCGTCGCCTCGGTGTAGCGCGAGGGCGGCTTGGTCTCGTGGCCGGTCGCCTGGATCGAGGCCGCGGCGACGCTGTCGCCCTCGGCGAGCTGCGGGAGCCGGGTCTCCTGGTCGTCGGTCTGCTTGCCCTCGTCGGTGCCCTCGACGTACGCCTTGAGGAACCCGTGGAAGGTGATGACCCGACCGGTCGCGGAGAACACGACGTCCTCGCCGGTGGCCGCGGCGCCGCCGAGCCGGATCGTGACCGACTGGCCGACGGCGTCCTTCATCTGGGAGGCGACGGTGCGCATCCAGATCAGCTCGTAGAGGCGGAACTGCTCGCCGGTGAGCCCGGTCTGCGCGGGGGTGCGGAACGACTCGCCGGCGGGGCGGATCGCCTCGTGCGCCTCCTGGGCGTTCTTGACCTTGCTGGTGTAGGTGCGCGGGGCGTCGGGGAGGTACTCCGCGCCATACAGCTCGCGCACCTGCGACCGCGCGGCGTTGACGGCCGTGCCCGACAGCGTGGTGCTGTCGGTGCGCATGTAGGTGATGTAGCCGTTCTCGTAGAGCCGCTGCGCCACCGACATCGTCACGCTGGCGCTCATGCCGAGCTTGCGGCTGGCCTCCTGCTGCAGCGTGGTGGTGCGGAACGGGGGGTACGGCGAGCGGCGGTAGGGCTTGGCCTCGACCGAGCGCACGTCGTACGTCGCGTCCTCGAGCGCGGAGACCAGGGCCTCGGCGCGCGGGCGGTCGAGGTGGACGACCTTGCCCTCAGCCGACGACTTGAGCACGCCGTCCTGGCCGAAGTCCGAGCCGCGCGCGACCCGCTTGTCGTCGACCGAGTGCAGCTTGGCGGGGAACATCCGCACCTCCGGGGGGACACCCCCCGGACTCCCCCCGGTGCGCATCGAGTCGAAGGTGCCCTCGAGGTCCCAGTAGGAGGCCATCTTGAAGGCCATCCGCTCGCGCTCGCGGTCGACCACGAGCCGGGTCGCCACCGACTGCACACGGCCCGCGGACAGGCCGGACATGACCTTCTTCCACAGCACCGGGCTGACCTCGTAGCCGTAGAGCCGGTCGAGGATGCGGCGGGTCTCCTGGGCCTCGACGAGGTCCATCGCGAGCTCGCGCGGGTTCTCGGCGGCCTCGAGGATCGCGGCCTTGGTGATCTCGTGGAAGACCATCCGCTTGACCGGGATGCCCTTCGGCTTCAGCTCGTCGAGCAGGTGCCAGGCGATCGCCTCGCCCTCGCGGTCCTCGTCGGTGGCGAGGAAGAGCTCGTCGGCGTCCTTGAGCAGCGACTTGAGCTTGGAGATGTGGCTCTTCTTGTCGCGCGGCACCACGTAGTAGGGCTCGAAGCCGTTGTCGACGTCGACCGCGAGCCGGCCCCACGGCTTGTCCTTGATCTTGGCCGGGGTGTCGGCGGCGGAGTTGGGCAGGTCGCGGATGTGACCGATCGAGGACTCGACGACGTACCCCTGGCCGAGGTACCCGCCGATGGTGCGGGCCTTCGCCGGGGACTCGACGATGACGAGCTTGTGTGCCACGGGGCTGGGTGTTCCTTCGATCGGGGGCGCTGCGCGGGGCTGGAGACGTCCGGACGGGGGTGCACCCGGGTCCGGGGCCGGCCCGCGCAGGGGGTCGGCGCCGATCACGGTAGCGCGTGGGGGCGACGGGGCTCGCGTCGTACGTCGGGGGCGGGCGGCTCGCCGGACCTGCCACGAGGTCGGAGCGGGGCCTGTGGAGAGACGTCCTCGCACGTCGGTGCCGACTTCTACCCTCGACGGTAGAACCCGCCGTACGCTGGAGGAGTGCCCACGTTGAACCTCAAGGACCCCGAGGTCTACCGCCTCGCGCGCGAGCTGGCGCAGCGGCGGGGCACGTCGATGACCGCAGCCGTGCGGGCAGCCCTGGCCGAAGCGGTGGAGCGCGAGCCGGTTCCTCGGCGCAGGGCCAGCGTCGAGGAGATCATGGAGCTGGCCCGCGCGATCCGCGAGTCGAGCGACGAGCCCTTCCTCACCGATGACGACCTGTACGACGAGTGGGGACTGCCGCGGTGATCGTCGACACCTCCGCCGTGATGGCGATCCTCCTCGGCGAGCCCACGGCGGCCGAGCTGGCCCACGCGATCCTGACGTGTGAGGGCCGAGCCCGGATGTCGGCGCCCACCCGGGTCGAGACGGCCGTCGTGGCCCATCGCAGACTGGCACTCGGGGCGGAGCCGCTGATTGCTGAGCTGGACATCGAGACCGTGCCCTTCACCCAGGAGCACAGCGAGGTGGCTGCGGAGGCGTACCGACGCTTCGGCAAGGGGTCGGGCTCTCCTGCGCGCCTCAACCTCGGCGACACCTACTCCTATGCGCTGGCGAGGGTGACGGGCGCACCGCTGCTGTACGTCGGAGACGACTTCACCCACACCGACGTCGTGCCGGCACTGCCTGCCTGATCAGCCCTCGATCGATCAGCCCTCGACGAGGAACCCCTCGCGCACCAGCTCGGCGACCACCGGCAGGTAGTCCTCCCGGGTGGCGGCGGGGTCGAGGTCGAGGATCTGCGCGAGCGCGTCGAGGATCTGCCCGACCGTCAGCTCCCCGTCGCAGGCGCCGGCCAGCCCGGCCACCACCGTGTCGGCGGTGCGGGCGCGGCGCAGGCCCGTCTGCTGGCGCAGCACGATCGTCTCGGGGTCCTCGGCGCCGACCGGGCCGACGGTCTCCTGGCGCACGTCGGGGCGCAGCACCAGCCGCGCGGACGGACCGGCGTCGACGTGGACCGCCCGGCCCCACGCGGCCACGGCGGGGGCGATCGGCTGCTCGACGTCGTACGGCCACGACAGCAGCTCGCGGGCGGGGGCGCCCGCCTCGGAGCCGGTACGCCGGTGCAGGTGGATCCACCCGAAGCCGACCGCCTCGATCGCCTGCTCGTCGAACCACGCCAGCCAGGTGTCGTAGCGCTGGTGGTACTCCTCCATCCCGACCGTGCCCGTCGAGGGGTGGTGGCCGGCGTCCTTGAGCCACAGCTCGACGTACGCCGCCGGGTCGAGCACCTCGCGCTGCACCACGAGCGCGTCCACGTCGTCGGAGAGCCAGCCCGCGAGCCGCTCGTCCCACGGCGTGTCGCGGGCGATGACCCAGTTGGCCAGCACCTGGCACCAGCCGCCGGGGTTCAGGTGGCCGGGGGCGGCCCGCACGATGTCCTCCACGACCCGGTCGCCGGGCAGCCCCGAGTCGCGGTAGACCAGCCGCTCACCCGTGGCCGGGGAGATCACGAACGGCGGGTTGGTCGCGATCAGGTCGAAGCGCTCCCCGCGCACCGGCTCGAAGAAGGAGCCGTCGCGCACGTCGATCCGGTCCTCGAGGTCGTTGAGGGCGGCGTTGAACCGGGTCAGCCGCAGGGCGCGGGCGTTGACGTCGGTGGCGACGACGGTCCCGGCGTGGCGGGCCAGGTGCAGGGCCTGCACGCCGCAGCCGGTGCCGAGGTCCAGCGCGCGGCCGACCGGCTCGCGGATCGTCAGCTGCGCCAGCGAGGTCGAGGCAGGGCTGATGCCGAGCACGTGGTCGGGGCCGACCCGCTGCGGGGCGCCGTCCAGGCCCGGCGTCAGGTCGGAGACGACCCACAGGTGCTGGTCGTCGGTGGCGTACGGGCGCACGTCGAGGCGGGCCGCGACCTCCCCGACGCTCTGCTCGAGCAGGCCCTCCGCGGCCAGCCGGTCGACCAGTCCCGGCAGCGCGGACTCGGCGGCGGAGGCCGCGACCGGCACCTGCAGCAGGAAGAGCCGCACCAGCGTGGACAGCGGGCTGCCGTCGCGGGTGCGCCGCAGCCCCGGCACCGTCTCGTTACGGGCCAGCGCGTCGTGCGCCAGCGGGCCGAGCAGCTCGGCGACGGCGTCGTAGGTGAAGTCGGCGGCGACGAGGGCGCCCCGCAGCTGGTGGGGGAGGTCGTGGGGCAGGCTCACGGGCTCGAGCCTAGGAGCAGCTGGTCGGGTGCCCTCGGGGGTCTCGGCGCCACGGGTGAAACCTGGGAGCATCCCGCGCATGTCCCTCCCCTCCCCCGCGGGCGACCGCACCGCCGTCGTCACCGGCGCCTCCTCGGGCATCGGTGCCGAGATCGCCCGCGAGCTGGCACGCCGCGGCCACCACGTCACCCTCGTCGCCCGCTCGGTCGACAAGCTCGAGGCGCTCGCCGCGGAGCTGGAGGGCCACGCGGGTGCCTCGGTGCTCCCCTGCGACCTCGGCTCCCGCGCGGACCGGGCCGCCCTGGCCGACGCGCTGCTGGCCGCCGACCGCACCGTGGAGGTGCTGGTCAACAACGCCGGGTTCTCCACCCTCGGGCCGGTGCACGCCGCCGATCCCGAGGCCGAGATGCACATGGTCGAGGTCGACGTGATGGCCGTGGTCGACCTGTGCGCCCGGCTGCTGCCCGGCATGGTCTCGCGGGGTCGGGGCGCCGTCCTCAACGTCGCCTCGACCGCGGCGTTCCAGCCCCTGCCCGGCCAGGCGGGGTACGGCGCCGGCAAGGCGTTCGTGCTGTCCTACACCCAGTCCCTGGCCGGCGAGCTGCGCGGCACGGGGGTCACCGCCACGACGCTGTGCCCGGGGCCGGTCCACACCGGCTTCGGCGAGCGCGCGGGCTTCAGCAAGGAGGACGCCGAGGCCGCGCTGCCCGCGGTCATGTGGGTCTCCGCCGAGCAGGTCGCCCGGGACGCCGTGGCGGGGCTGGCCAAGGGCCGGCTCGTGGTCATCCCGGGCCGGGCCAACCGGGTCGCGGCGGCCGTCTCGCAGGTCACGCCGCGGACGCTGCTGCTGCCGGTGCTCGCCAAGAGCCACCCGGGCCTGAAGTGAGCCTGAGGTGAGGATCCGCCCGACCCCACCCGTCGCCGACCTGGCGCTGCCCTGGGACGCACCGGTCGACGACGCCGTGGCCGCGGTGGCCGCCGCCCGCGCCGAGCACGGCGACACCTTCGCCGCCGTCTCCGGCGGCGACACCTACCTCTTCTGCTTCTCCCCCACCGGCGTGGACTCCTTCTACGCCCTGCCCGAGGACGTCGCCAGCAAGGGCGTCGCCGACTACCTCATGCTGCGGCGCAAGCTGCCCGACGAGGTCTTCGACGGCCGCCGCACCCTGCCCGGCGACCTCTTCCGCAAGGACGACGTCGCGACCTCCCTCGCCGCCCTCGACCTCGCCCTCGACGCCGAGGTCGCGGCCCTGGGCGACGCCGGGTCCGTCGACCTCTTCGCCCTCACCCGCCGGCTCGGGCATCGGATGGGGCTCGCCTCCTGGGGCGGCCCCGGCTCCGCCGTCGGCCCCACCTTCGACGCCCTGGCCGCCGACCTCGACCTGCTCGACGGCGCCGCCTCCTTCGTCCACCCCGACACGATGCGCGCCGTCGCCGAGAGCGGGTACGCCGAGGAGCGGGCCGCCCTGGAGCGCGTGCTGGACCGGCTCGGCCCGGCCGTCGACGCGGCCGCAGCGGACCCCGGGGCCCACGGGCTGCTCGGTCGCATCGCCACCGCGTGGGCCGACGAGCCGCCCGGGGCCGCCCGCCGGGGCGCCGCCCTCGACGTCGTGCTCGTGCACGTCGCCTCCATGTCCAACCTCAACGCCGCCCTCGGGTGGGTGCTGGTCGACGTGCTCGCGCACCCGGAGGCGCTGGACCGGGTCCGGTCCGCGGAGGAGGGGTACGCCGCCCGGTGCGCCCTGGAGTCGACCCGGCTCGCGCAGCGGTCGATCATGGCGCGCCACGTGCTGCAGCCGCTCACCCTCGACACCGGCCCGACGTCGTACGAGGTGGAGAGGGGGGTGACGATCGCGACCCTGCTGCCGCTCACCAACCTCGACCCCGCGCTCGGCCACGACACCTGGGACCCCGACCGGTGGGACCGGCACCGGTTCACCGACACCGCGGGGCTCGGCAGCCCGCGGCTGGTGACGGCCTTCGGGCACGGCCGGCACACCTGCCCCGCCCAGCCGTTCTCGCTCGCGGCGATGAGCGCTGCGGCCACCCGCCTGCTGACGTCGTACGACGTGGAGCCGGGCTGGTCCGCGCGACCGCGACCGGTCCCCGCGCAGATCGGCGGGGTGGCGCGCGCGGACGGGCCGTGCGAGGTGCGCTACCGGGCGCGGCCCTCGAGCGCGGCGACCAGCCGGGCCGGCGCGGTCAGCCGGTAGGAGGCGTCGAGCAGCTCGCCGACCTCGGCCCAGTCCACGGCCGCAGGGTCGGGACCGAGGTCGACCCCGAGCCAGCCGGAGGGCCCGAGGTAGGCCGGCACCCAGACCCGCGGGTCCTCGAGCAGCCCCGGCCGGTCGGTCTCGTCGGGCAGCACCAGGACGGCGTGGTCGTGGGCGACCCACTCGCCGTCCACCCGCTGCGAGCCGCCGTAGTAAGCGAAGACCTTGGTGGTGAAGAACGCGGGACGACCGTGCGAGACCTTCCGCGCGGCACCGGGCAGGTCGAGCGCGAGCCCGCCCAGCCGGGCGAGCACCGGGTCGTCGTCGTCGAACATCTGCGGGTGGGCCACGGCCCTCACCCCCTCGGGCGGGTTGTGCGGGTCCCCCGGCGGGCATCCGTTCCTCTAACGCTCGCCCATCCCGGGCGGGCACTGCAAGGGAGGAAACCCCATGATCGTCCTCGGACTGGTCCTGCTGATCATCGGCCTCGTGGCCTCGATCCCGATCCTGACCACCATCGGCGCGATCCTGCTCGTCGTCGGCCTGGTGCTGAACCTCGTGCCGATCGGCGGCAGCACCCGCAGGGTCTTCTAGGACCCACCACGCCTCGACCGGTCCACGACCGGCCCACTGCCCCGGGACCCGGATGGGGTCGGGTCCCGGGCAGGATGAGCCGCATGCGAGCGGTCGTCCAGCGCACCCTGTCCGCCAGCGTCACCGTCGACGGCACGGTCGTCGGCCGCACCGAGGGTCCCGGACTCCTCGTCTACCTCGGTGTCACCCACGACGACGGCCCCGCCGACGTCACCTGGACCGCCCGCAAGATCTGGGAGCTGCGGCTGCTGCGCGACGAGCGCTCCGCCTCCGACGTCGGGGCGCCGGTCCTGCTCGTCAGCCAGTTCACGCTCTACGGCGACGCCCGCAAGGGCCGCCGCCCCACCTGGCAGGCCGCCGCCCCCGGCCCGGTCTCCGAGACGTTGTACGACGCCGTCGCCGCCGAGCTCGAGCGGCTCGGTGCCCGCGTGGAGCGCGGCGTCTTCGGCGCGGACATGCAGGTCGCCTCGGTCAACGACGGACCGATCACGATGGTCCTCGACTCGCCCCGCTGAGAGCGGACGTCATACGGGCGGGACGTCCGCTGGCACAGAGCGCATGACGTCCCCGCCCCCTCGGGACGTCATACGGACGGGAGGTCCCCTTCCGCACGACGTATGACGTCCCGCCAGGCTCAGCCCAGCGAGCGGAAGGGCATCGGCACCCGCACGCCCCGCTCCCGGGCGACCTCGTCGGCCCGGTCGTAGCCTGCGTCCACGTGCCGCACGACGCCCATGCCCGGGTCGTTGGTGAGCACCCGCTCGATCTTCTCCGCCGCCAGCGCCGTGCCGTCGGCGACGACCACCTGGCCGGCGTGGATCGAGCGGCCGATCCCAACACCGCCACCGTGGTGGATCGAGACCCAGGTCGCGCCGGAGGCGGTGTTGACCAGCGCGTTGAGCAGCGCCCAGTCCGCGATCGCGTCGGAGCCGTCGAGCATCGCCTCGGTCTCGCGGTACGGCGAGGCGACCGACCCGCAGTCGAGGTGGTCGCGCCCGATCACGACCGGGGCCTTGAGCTCTCCGGAGGCGACCATCTCGTTGAACCTCGCCCCGGCGCGGGCGCGCTCGCCGTACCCCAGCCAGCAGATGCGCGCCGGGAGCCCCTGGAAGTGCACGCGTTCGCCGGCCATGGTGATCCAGCGGCGCAGCCGCTCGTCCTCGGGGAAGAGCTCGAGGACCGCCCGGTCGGTCGCCGCGATGTCGGCCGGGTCGCCGGAGAGCGCCGCCCACCGGAAGGGGCCGCGGCCCTCGCAGAACTGCGGGCGGATGTAGGCCGGCACGAAGCCCGGGAAGTCGAAGGCGCGGTCGTAGCCACCCTTGCGCGCCTCGTCGCGGATCGAGTTGCCGTAGTCGAAGACCTCGGCGCCGCGGTCCTGGAAGTCGACCATCGCCCGCACGTGCGCGGCCATCGACTCCCGAGCCCGCTTGGTGAAGCCGACCGGGTCCTCGGTGCGCTCGCGCTCCCAGTCCTCGAACCGGGTGCCGACCGGCAGGTAGGCCAGCGGGTCGTGCGCGGAGGTCTGGTCGGTGACCACGTCGATCGGCGCGTCCATCTCCAGCAGCCGCGGGAGCAGCTCGGCGGCGTTGCCCAGCACGCCGATCGACAGCGCCCGCCGCTCGTCCCGAGCCCCGATCGCCATCGACACCGCCTCCTCCAGCGACGAGGCGCGCGCGTCGAGGTAGCGGTGGTCGATCCGGCGCTGGATGCGCGCGTCGTCGCACTCGATGCAGATCGCGACGCCGTCGTTCATCGTCACCGCCAGCGGCTGCGCACCGCCCATGCCGCCCAGGCCCGCGGTGACCGTGATCGTGCCGGCCAGCGTCCCCCCGAACCGGAGGTCCGCCACCGCGGCGAAGGTCTCGTAGGTGCCCTGGAGGATCCCCTGGGTGCCGATGTAGATCCACGACCCGGCGGTCATCTGGCCGTACATCGTCAGGCCGAGGTCCTCGAGCCGGCGGAACTCCTCCCAGCTCGCCCAGTCGCCGACCAGGTTGGAGTTGGCGATGAGCACCCGCGGCGCCCACGCGTGGGTGCGCATGACGGCGACGGGCTTGCCCGACTGCACGAGGAGCGTCTCGTCGTCGGCGAGGTCGGTGAGCGAGGCGACGATCGCGTCGTACGCCGCCCACGACCGCGCCGCGCGGCCGGTGCCGCCGTACACGACGAGGTGGTCGGGGTCCTCGGCCACCTCGGGGTCGAGGTTGTTCATCAGCATCCGCAGCGGCGCCTCGGTCTGCCACGAGCGCGCGGTGAGGCCGGCGCCGGTGGCGGCATGGATGGGCAGGCGGGGGTTCGTCTCGGTCATGCGAGGTCTCCGATCTGGGACTCGGCGGCGGCGAGCACCGCGCCGGAGGACACGAGGTCGACGCAGGCCTCGATCTCGGGGGACAGGTGGCGGTCGGGGCCGGGGCCCTCCACGCCGGAGGAGCGCAGGAGGGCGACGACGGCGGCGGTGGCGGGCGAGGGCTGCACGTCGAGGGCCGCAGCCCGCAGGTCGAGCGCGCGCGCGGCCGTCATGACCTCGATCGCGACGACGCGCGCGAGGCCGTCGACGGAGCGGCGCAGCTTGCGGGCCGCACCCCACCCCATCGAGACGTGGTCCTCCTGCATGGCCGAGGAGGGGATGGAGTCGACGCTGGCCGGGGCCGCCAGCCGCTTGAGGTCGGAGACGACGGCGGCCTGGGTGTACTGCGCGATCATCAGCCCGCTGTCCACGCCCGGGTCGTCGGCGAGGAACGGCGGCAGCCCCTGGTTGCGGGCCTTGTCGAGGAACCGGTCGGTACGCCGCTCGCTCATCGAGGCCACGTCCGCGACCGGGATCGCGAGGAAGTCGAGCACGTAGGCGACCGGGGCGCCGTGGAAGTTGCCGTTGGACTCGACCCGGTCCTCCACGACGACCGGGTTGTCGACCGCCGAGGCGAGCTCCCACGACGCGACCCGGGCCGCGTGGTCGAGGGTGTCGCGGGCGGCGCCGTGCACCTGGGGCGCGCAGCGCAGCGAGTAGGCGTCCTGGACCCGGTTGCAGTCCGGGCCGCGGTGACTGGCGACCACGCCCGAGCCCGCCAGCAGCCGCACCAGATTGGCCGCCGAGGCTGCCTGACCGGGGTGCGGGCGGATCGCCTGGAGCTCCGGCGCGAAGACCCGGTCGGTGCCGAGCAGCCCCTCGACCGACATGGCCGCGGCGATGTCGGCGGTGCGCAGCAGCACCCCGAGGTCGTGCAGGGCGAGCAGCAGCATCCCGAGCATCCCGTCGGTGCCGTTGATGAGGGCCAGGCCCTCCTTCGCGGCCAGCTCGACCGGCGCCAGACCGGCGGCGGCCAGCGCCTGCGCGGCGGGCACCAACGCGCCGGTGGCGTCGCGCACCTCGCCCTCCCCGATCAGCGCCAGCGCGCAGTGGGACAGCGGCGCCAGGTCGCCGGAGCAGCCGAGCGAGCCGTGCTCGCGCACGACCGGGGTGATGCCGTGGTCCAGCAGGTCGGCCAGCAGCTGCGCGGTCTCGCGCCGCACGCCCGTACGGCCGGTGGCCAGCGTGGAGAGCCGCAGCAGCATGAGCGCGCGCACCACCTCCCGCTCGACCTCCGGGCCCGAGCCGGCGGCGTGCGAGCGCACCAGCGAGCGCTGCAGCCGGGCGCGCATCTCGGTCGGGATGTGCCGGGTGGCCAGCGCCCCGAACCCCGTCGAGACGCCGTACGCCGGGGTGTCGGCCGCCGCGAGCCGCTCCACCACCGCGCGGGCACGGTCGATCGCCGCCAGGGCGTCCTCCCCCAGCCGCACCCCCGCGCCCTCACGCGCGACGGCCACCAGCTCGTGCGGGCTGACGGGTCCGACACCCACCTCGACGGTGGACGGGACGACCCGCCCGGCGGCGTACGACTCGGAGAGGCTCATGGCTCCCATGACACGCCTGCCTGCGCCCCGCCACCAGCGCTCCGACGCGGGTCCTGTCTCGCATCCGAGACTCCACGCCGGGGCATTCCTGACCGCCGGGGCGGGAAATGTCACAGCGCGTACGGCGAGACGCGGGCGTGCCCGCGAGGAGCGAGCGGGTTCGATGGGCCGGGTGACCACGACCGCCCCGAGGCCGCAGCTCGAACCGAGCGCCACCCGGCGCTGGGCGATGCTGGGCGCCTCCACGCTGGCGCAGGCCGCGGCGGCGGTCACGATCCACGGCCCGGCGTTCCTCATCCCGAGCCTGCGCGACCAGCTGGGGCTGAGCCTGGCCGAGGCCGGCCTCGTGGCGGCCGCCCCCACGCTCGGCGTCGTGCTGGCCCTGGTCGCGTGGGGCCTGGTGACCGACCGTCGCGGCGAGCGGCTGGTCCTGGTCACCGGGCTGCTCACCACCGCGGCCGCCGGCGGCCTGGCCCTCCTGGCCGCCCGCTCGCAGGACCCGGTCACCCTCGGCCTCGTGCTCGTCCTGGCCGGCGCGGCCGCCTCGAGCACCGCCGCCGCCAGCGGCCGGGTCGTCGTCGGCTGGTTCCCGCCGCACCGCCGCGGGCTGGCGATGGGCATCCGTCAGATGGCGCAGCCGGTCGGCGTGGGCGTCGCGGCTGTCTCCATCGCCGTCACCGCCGAGCAGCAAGGCATCGCCCAGGCGCTGCTCGTCCCCGCGCTCGCGGCACTCGTGGGCGCGGTCGTGGTGGTGCTCGTCGTCGTCGACCCGCCGCGCCCGGCCCGGGTCGAGGGCGACGCCCCGAACCCCTACCGCCAGGACTCCTACCTCGCCCGGATCCACGCGGTCTCGGTCCTCCTGGTCGTGCCGCAGTTCCTCGTGTGGACCTTGGCGCTCGTGTGGCTGGTGGAGGACCGCGGCTGGTCGGCGGCCGCGGCCGGCTCGCTCGTCGGCCTCGCGCAGGTCGCCGGCGCGCTGGGCCGGATCGCCGCCGGCGCGCTGAGCGACCGGGTCGGCAGCCGGCTGCAGCCGCTGCGCTGGGTCGCGGTCGCCGCCGGCCTGAGCATGGCCGCGCTCGGCGCGGCCGCCGGGCTGGACTGGGCCGTCGCCGTACCCCTCGTCGTGCTGGCCACCGTCGTCACCGTCGCCGACAACGGGCTGGCCTTCACCGCCGTCGCCGAGCGCGCGGGCCCGTTCTGGTCCGGCCGCGCCCTCGGGGCGCAGAACACCGCGCAGTACCTCGTCGCCTCCGCCGTCCCACCCGTCGCCGGGCTCCTCGTCGAGGAGGTGGGGTACGCCGCCGCCTTCGCCGTGTCGGCCCTGCTGCCGCTCCTCGCCGCACCCCTCGTCCCGACCCGCCGCGAGTCCGCCCTGCGCTGAGCGCCTGCTCCGCGCGCGGTGGTCCCGGGCGCGTGTCACCCGCGCGGGTGGCGTGTCCCGGGCGCGCCCGGGGCAGTCCCAGGGGAACGGAACCAGGGAGGGACATCCGATGAGCACCACCACCATCGTCGTCATCGTCGTCGTCGCCGTGCTGGTCCTGGCACTGGTCGCGTTGCTGGCGTCCAAGGCCGCGACCCGCCGCCGGGAGCACCGCCGCCAGGAGGCGCAGCGGCTGCGCCAGCAGGCGGTCCGGCACGACGAGCCGATCGCCGCCGAGCGCTCCCGCGTGGAGAACCTGCGCGACGAGGCCGACGTGCTGCGCGCCGAGGCCGACCAGGCCGAGCACCGGGTCGCCGAGGCCGAGCGCGACCTGGCGCTGGAGGAGGCACGCCAGGAGGACCGGCTGCGCGAGGCCGACCGGATCGACCCCGGGCGCGCGCACCGCGCCTGAGTCGACCACCCGGCCCGGGCGTCCCCCGGATGAGAACCTGGGCGCATGAGCCAGGTGCCCGCGGCCACTCGCACCCTGCGGGTGCTGCGGTTCCTGGCCTCCCAGCCCGGCCCCGTGCCGCTGGAGCGGATCGCGCGCGAGTGCGACCTGCCGCGCTCGACGGCCTACCACCTGCTGGGCGTCATGGTCGCCGAGGGCTTCGTCGCGCACCTGCCCGAGGAGCGGCGCTACGGCCTCGGCGTCGCGGCCTTCGAGGTCGGCAGCGGCTACACCCGCCAGGAGCCGCTGCAGCGGCTCAGCCGCCGCGCCCTCGCCCAGCTCGTCGACCGGGTCGGGCACAGCGCGCACCTCGCGGTCCTGCACGGCCGCGACGTGCTGTACGTCGTCGAGGAGCGCGCCCCGGGCCGACCGCCGCTGGTCACCGACGTCGGCGTCCGGCTCCCCGCCCACCTCACCGCCAGCGGCCGCGCACTGCTCGCCGCCCTCCCGCCCGCCCAGGTCCGCGCGCTCTACCCCGACGCCGGGGCCTTCGTCGACCGCACCGGCCGCGGCCCGCGCACCCCCTCGGCGCTGCGCACGCTGCTCACCGAGACCCGCCAGCGCGGCCACGCCACCGAGGACGGCGAGGTCACCGAGGGCCTGGCCAGCGTCGCGGCAGCCGTCCTCGACCACACCGGCCACCCCGCGGCCGGCATCGCGGTCACCTACGCCGTGGCCGACCACGAGGCCGGGTCGCTGGACCCCGCCCGGCTGGCCGGCGACGTACGCCGCACCGCGCAGCTGCTCACCGCCCGGCTCGCCGGGCGGCCCGCCCCGCGGGAAACCACCTGACCCTCCGCCGCCCCTCTGCCACGATGGCCGTGTGAACCTCCTGGTCCTGCCCCCTCCGGTCGCCTGACCGGAGCCCTCCGCGCCCTGTCGGCCTCCCCGGCCGGCGGTCGTGCCGCGCGCTCCTGACGCCCGCCCGTCTCGACCGCACCGCAGGAGCACCCGTGACCAGTCCTTCCACCGCAGCCCGCCTCGGGCTGCTCCAGATCTCCCTCGCCGGCGTCCTGTGGGGCACCGGCGGCCTCGCCGTCCAGCTCGTGCGCGAGCGGGTGCCGATGCACGTCGTCACCATCAGCGCGTGGCGGATGGTGCTCGCCGGCGTCGTCCTCGCGGCGCTGCTACTGGCGCTGCGCGGCGGCCCGGTGCTGCGCGACCTGCTGCGCACCCACCCGCGGCGCACCGTCGTCGTCGGCGCCTCGACCGCGGCCTACCAGGCGCTGTACTTCGGGGCCGTCACGCTCGTGGGCGTCTCGGTCGCCACGGTCGTCAGCCTCGGCCTGGCGCCGGTGCTGCTGACCGCCGCCGAGGCGGTGCGCGGGCGCCGCCTCCCCGGCCGCGGCCGGACGCTCGTCCTCGTCGCCGCCCTCGCGGGGCTGGTCCTCGTCACGGTCGGGGCCGGCCACGGCGGCGGGGGCACGGGTCCCGAGCCGCTGCTGGGGGTGCTGGCCGCGTGCGGGTCGGGGGCGGCGTACGCCTTCGCCACCGCGCAGGGCGAGGTGCTCGCCCGCTCGACCGGCCCGCTGGCCCTCACCACCGCCACCACCGGCGTCGGTGCGCTGCTGCTGGTGCCGGCAGCCCTCCTCGTCGACGGTCCGCGCACGACCGCCGATCCGCAGGCGGTCGCGCTCCTCGTCTACCTCGGCGTCGTCACCATGGCGCTGGCCTACGGCCTGCTGTACGCCGGGCTGCGGACCTCCTCGGGATCGGCCGCCACGATCGCCACCCTCCTCGAGCCGGTCACGGCCGCGGCCGTCGCCGCGCTCGTGCTCGACGAGCGGATCGGGCTGCTCGGGCTGGTCGGCACGGCGCTCGTGCTCCTGGCCGTCGCCGGGCTCGGCCGCGAGGAGCCCGCGGCCGGACCGCCCCCGCCGTAGGGGTCTCGTGGCGAGGCGCCCCGGCGCCGAGCCACGAGACCCCTACGGGTGGAACACGTTCCAGCAACCCATGGACACCGAACCTGAACGTGTGTCACATTCTGCGGACGTGCTCACCGGAGGTCCCGTCATGCCCAGCCGCACCCGTCTCCTGCTCGCCGGCGCGACCGCCGCGGGTGTCGTCGCCGCCGCCCTGGCCGTCCCGGCCCTGGCCGGACCCACCGCGGAGCCGCAGCCCACGGTCGGCCTGCAGGCACTGCACCGCGCCCAGAGCGGCGGCGGCCTCGTGCTGACCGACGAGGACGGCAACCAGGTCGAGATCAAGGGCGACATCCACGGCGACCACGGCCACGGGGACGGCGAGGGCGTCGACATGGACGCGCTCTCGCGCGCCGGATCGGCCGCCGAGGAGACCACGGACCCGATCACCGCCGACGAGCGCCGGGCCGCGACGAGCTACGTCGAGCGCGAGCGCGCGCTGCCAGACCCGCGGCTGCGCACGGTCCGGCCCTACCCGCGCCGCACGAGGACCCCGCGCACGGTCTTCGCCCTGGCCAACGGCTGCTACACCCTCGTGCCCGGCGGCACCCCGCTCTACTTCAAGCCCACCGAGCTCGGCAGCTACCTCATCCAGGACCCCGACTCCCGGCTGCTCGTGCCGGGCGGGACCGCCGCCGAGCCCTCGGACGACGCGGTGTGGACCGCCGCCGAGGACGGCGGCCGGTTCGCCTTCGCCAACGCCGGCGGCGAGCTCGCCATCGACGGCGCGACGACCTTCTCCCCGCGCAAGGCGAGCGGCTGCACGGCGTACCCCGAGGCCGAGGTCAACGTCTCGGGCAACCCGCACGCCGGCGTCACCCCGTTCCAGGAGGTCCGCGGGTTCGTCGACGCGCACACCCACCACATGGCCTTCGAGTTCCTCGGCGGCGAGGTGCACTGCGGCAAGCCCTGGGACCGGTTCGGTGCGCCGTACGCCCTGGTCGACTGCGAGGACCACACGCTGACCGGCGGCTACGGCGCGGTCCTCGAGACCGCGCTGTCAGGCGAGCCGGGCCACGACCCCGTCGGGTGGCCGACCTTCGTGGACTGGCCCGCGCCCAACTCGCTGGCCCACGAGGGCACCTACTACCGCTGGATGGAGCGCGCCTGGCGCGGCGGTCAGCGGCTGTTCGTCAACCTCCTGGTCGAGAACAACCAGCTGTGCCAGCTCTACCCCCTCAAGCGGAACTCCTGCGACGACATGGACTCCATCCGCCTGCAGGCCGCGCAGACCTACGCCTTCCAGGACTACGTCGACGCCCAGTTCGGCGGGCCGGGCAAGGGCTTCTACCGGATCGTGACGAGCCCCTACGAGGCGCGCCGGGTCATCAACGCCGGCAAGATGGCGGTGGTCCTCGGGATCGAGACCTCGGTGCCGTTCGGCTGCACGTTCAAGAACGTCCCGGGCGTCGGCGACGTGCCGGCCTGCGACGAGGAGGCGATCTCCGAGCAGATGGACGAGGTCCACGACCTCGGCGTGCGCCAGATGGAGCTGGTCAACAAGTTCGACAACGCCCTGTCCGGCATCGCCGGCGACGCGGGCGAGACCGGCGTGGCGGTCAACACCGCCAACTTCCTGGAGACCGGCACCTTCTGGGACATGCAGCACTGCGACCCCGAGGACGGCGAGAGCGCCGACAAGACCCAGCTCGGCGCACCCGACATCTCCGCGGGCCAGCAGGACGCGCTCTTCGGCGCCGTCGCGATGGTCTCGGGCGTGCTGAACCTGCCGGCCCTGCCGCTCTACCCCACGCCGCTGCACTGCAACAGCCGCGGCCTCACGACCCTCGGCGAGTACACGATCAACGAGCTCGCCGAGCGCAAGATGATCTTCGACCCCGACCACATGAGCGTGAAGGCCCGTAACGCCGCCCTCGACCAGATCGAGGAGATGGGCTACCACGGGCTGCTGTCGAGCCACTCCTGGTCGACCACCGACGCCTACCCGCGGATCTACCGGGCCGGCGGCTTCATCACGGCGTACGCCGGCAACAGCAGCGGCTTCGTCGACAAGTGGCGCACGCACCAGGGCTGGGCCGACCCGCGCTACTACTGGGGCTTCGGCTTCGGCGCCGACATCAACGGCCTGGGCGCCCAGGGCGGCCCGCGCGGCGCCGACGTCCCGAACCCGGTCACCTACCCGTTCCGAGGCTTCAACGGCGTACGCATCGACCAGCAGGTCGCCGGTGAGCGGGTCTACGACCTCAACGTCGACGGCGTCGCGCAGTACGGCCTCTACCCCGACTGGATCCAGGACCTCTCCCTCATCGCCGAGGCCTCCGAGCGCGGCGACGGGAAGAAGATCCTCGACGACATGGCCCGCGGCGCCGAGGCGTACCTGCAGACGTGGGAGCGCGCCTACGGCATCGCCCCGGACTCCTGCCGCAACCCGGGCAACCGGCTGCCCGTCGCCACGGTCCGCCAGAAGCTGCGCCCGGGCATGAGCACCACGCAGGTGATGAAGGCCGTGGGCCAGCCCTACACGCGCCTGGGCCGGGAGTTCGGGTTCTGCGCCCGGGGCGCCGGCGGCTCCAAGGTCGAGATGACCGCGGTGTTCAACGGGAAGGGCCGGCTCGTCCGCGTCTCCTGAACCACCGCAAGTTACCTACCGGTAGGATCATCCTCACCCCGGACGGGCCTGACGGCTGCACCCCCACGCCCCTAGGCTCCAGCGAGCGCCAGCCCCCCAGCGGGCGTGGGAAGACGAGGAGAGATCCCAGCAATGCCAGCAATCCAGATCATCGCCATCGTGGTGTCCCTGGCCTTCACCGCCGTCGCCGTCGCCATGACGACGCGGGCGGTGCGGGCGATCCTCGGGACGGTCCGGGTCGGACAGCCGGCGTCGCGCACCGACAACCCGGGCAAGCGCACCGTCACGCTGCTCAAGGAGTCGCTCCTCCACACGCGGATGCTCCAGTGGGGCTTCGTCGGGGCCATGCACTGGTTCGTCTACCTGGCCTTCATCGTGCTGTCCTCGGCGGTCGCCACCGGCTACGTCCAGCTCTTCAAGCCCGACTTCGCGCTGCCGATCCTCGGCCACTTCTTCCTCTTCGAGTGGGTCAGCGAGGGGCTGGGCCTCCTGGGCACGCTCGGCATCATCGCGCTGATCATCGTGCGCCAGCTCAACCACCCGCGCGACAAGGGCCGCAAGAGCCGGTTCTACGGCTCCACCCAGTGGCAGGCCTACTTCGTCGAGGCCTTCGTGCTCGTCGAGAGCGCGGCGATCCTCTTCATCCGCGGCGCGGAGTACAACCTCGGCCAGATCGACAGCGACCACCCCGAGGACTTCACCCGCTTCCACTTCCCGATCTCCGGGTTCGTCGGGGACTTCCTGTTCCCCGCCGGCGTCGAGGGCAACGAGTCGGCGCTCGAGAACACCATCGTCGTCATCGCGATGATCAAGGTCGTCCTGGCGATGATCTGGCTGATGGTCATCTCCTCGAACCTGACCATGGGCATCGCCTGGCACCGCTTCACCGCCTGGTTCAACATCTTCTTCAAGCGCGAGTCGGTCGGCCGCGACACCGACGGCGCCACCACCGCGCTGGGCGGCATGAAGCCGCTGATGAACAACGGCAAGCCGGTCACGCTCGACGACATCGACGACCTCGACGAGGACTCCACGCTCGGCGTCGGCACCCTCGAGGACTTCTCCTGGAAGGGCATCCTCGACTTCTCCACCTGCACCGAGTGCGGTCGCTGCCAGTCGCAGTGCCCCGCGTGGAACACCGACAAGCCGCTGTCGCCCAAGCTGCTCATCACCGCGATGCGCGACCACGCCTACGCCAAGGCCCCCTACCTGCGGGCCGACGAGGCGCAGCGCGAGGCGATGCTCGCCGGCGACACCGCCCTGGCGACCGAGGTCGAGAAGCCGCTGGTCGGCGAGACCGGCGGCCGGATGGACGGCCTCGAGGACGGCGAGTGGTTCTACAACCCCAGCAACGGCGCGGCGGTCATCGACCCCGACGTGCTGTGGAACTGCACCTCCTGCGGCGCCTGCGTCCAGCAGTGCCCCGTCGACATCGAGCACGTCGACCACATCATGGACATGCGTCGCCACCAGGTCCTGGTGGAGTCGAACTTCCCGGCCGAGCTCAACGGCCTCTTCAAGGGCCTGGAGAACAAGGGCAACCCGTGGAACATGTCGTCCTCGGCCCGGATGGACTGGGCCAAGGACCTGCCGTTCGAGGTCAAGGTCGTCGGCGAGGACATCTCGAACCTCGACGAGGTGGACTGGCTGTTCTGGGTCGGCTGCGCCGGCGCCTACGAGGACCGCGCGAAGAAGACCACCCGCGCCGTGGCCGAGCTGCTCGACATGGCGGGCGTCTCCTTCGGCGTCCTCGGCAACGGCGAGACCTGCACCGGTGACCCGGCCCGCCGCGCCGGCAACGAGTTCGTGTTCCAGGGCCTGGCCCAGCAGAACGTCGAGAACTTCAAGGAGTACCGCGTCAAGAAGGTCGTCTCGACCTGCGCGCACTGCTTCAACACGCTCAAGAACGAGTACAAGGAGTTCGGCGTCGAGCTCGAGGTCGTGCACCACACCCAGCTGCTCAACCGGCTGGTGCGCGAGGGCAAGCTGACCCCGGTCTCGGCCGGACCCGGCGCCCACAAGCGCTCGATCACCTACCACGACCCCTGCTACATCGGTCGCCACAACGGCGTCTACTCGCCCCCGCGCGAGCTGCTCCAGGTCCTGCCCGGCGCGGAGTACGTCGAGATGGAGCGCCACAGCGAGAAGTCCTTCTGCTGCGGCGCCGGTGGCGCGCGCATGTGGATGGAGGAGAACTACGGCGAGCGGATCAACATGAACCGCACGAACGAGGCGGTCGGCACCGGTGCCGACCAGATCGCCGTGGGCTGCCCCTTCTGCCGCGTCATGCTGTCCGACGGCCTGACCATGAAGCAGTCGAAGGGCGAGGCGCGCGAGGAGGTCGAGATCCTCGACGTCGCGCAGATGCTGCTGGCCTCGGTCAAGGGCGAGCAGGCCACCAAGCTGCTCCCCGGCGCCGGCGCCGCAGCCGGTACGACGGCCCCGGCCGCCAAGAAGGCCGCGGGCTCCGCGGACGACTCCGAGGGGTCGGGCTCCGGCGGCACCGCGACCGACGTGGCCACGAAGGCAGAGCCCGAGGCCGGCGACGTGACCATCACCGAGGACACCGTCACCGAGACCCAGGACGCCGGTCCGGCCGCCAAGGCCTCCGGCGGCTCCTCGCTCTTCGACGACGCCTCGTCGATGTTCGACGACGAATCGGGCACCACCGCCACGTCCGCCACGGCGTCGCCCGAGAAGTCCCCGGCCGAGGAGGCCGAGGCCGCCAAGGCCACCCCGAAGGAGGCCGCCTCCTCCGGCGGCTCGCTCTTCGACCTGGGCGGCGACTCGGACGCGGGCGACAAGGCCGCCGAGGCGAAGGCTGAGCCGGCCAAGGCCGAGCCGGCCGAGGCGAAGGCGGAGCCGGCTGCGAAGCAGGCCGCTGCCGAGCCGTCCGCGGACCTCGGCTCGGGCGGGTCGCTCTTCGACCTGCAGGCCGAGGAGCCGGCGGCTGCCAAGGAGTCCCCGGCTCAGGAGGCCCCGGCGGAGGAGGCCCCGAAGGCCGAGGCCCCGAAGCCGTCCGAGCCGGCGGCGAAGGCTGAGGCCCCCGCGGCCGACCCGGCCCCCGCCCAGGACGTCGACCTCTCCAGCGGCGGCTCCCTCTTCGACATCGTCGCCGAGGAGCCCACCCCGACGGCGAAGGCCGAGCCCACCGAGGCCCAGACCCCGGCTCCTGCCGAGGAGAAGGCACCCGAGCCCGAGGCCGAGACCCCCGCCCCGGCGGAGAAGAAGGCGCCCGAGCCCGAGGCGAAGACCGAGGCTGCTCCGGCCGAGCCGACGCCCGCCGCCCCCGCGGTGGACCTCAACGCCGGCGGCTCGCTCTTCGACATCGCGGCGCCGGAGAACGTCCCGGCACCCCCTAAGGCGACCGCCCCGTCCAGCTCGACCCCCGCCGCGGCGACCGCCGCAGCCCCGGTCGACGTCTCGGCCGAGAACCTCGCCGAGGACGGCACGGACACCGCGTCCGAGCCGACCGCGGAGACGACCAAGGCTGCCCCCGAGGCTGCAGCCGCCGAGGCGCCGGCCGAGGCCGAGCCCGAGGCAGCCGCCGAGGAGCAGGCGACCGAGGAGGAGCCCGCCCCGGCGGAGCCCACCGAGGAGCCGGCTGCCGAGGAGAAGGCCCCGGAGCAGGCCCCGGAGCAGGCGAAGCCGGTCTCCAGCGGCGAGGCCCACCAGCCCCGCACGGACGTCGAGATCGAGTCGGTGGAGTCCCTCTTCGACATCTGAGTCCCACCGGCACAGCAGCACGCCACGGAGCCCCGGACCGCCAGGTCCGGGGCTCCGTCGTTATGGGCTCGACGCTCGTAGGGCCCGATGCTCGCGGTGACACATCGCGGCCCGGCGCCACGCCCCAGCACGGCCCACCAGCCCGGTCAGGAAGTCGTCCCTCCCCGCTGTGTGGCGTTCCGGTTCAACCTGGTTGAACCAGAACGCCACACAGTGGGTCACGCAGCAGGTCCCCGGCGGACGAGACGGGTCCGGCCCGCTCGTCGTACCGGGCCACCTCTCGAGAGCAGTCATCCACAGGACCCACAGGATCGGGCTGCAATGGCTTCGAGGCGCGCGAGGGTCGGGGGATGGACGAGCTGGGGCTGGTGCTGCGGGATCAGGACGGCGTGGTCGCCCGGCGACAGCTGCTCGCCCTGCCGGGAACCGACGCCACCGCCGTCAACAGGATGCTGCGCCGCCGCGAGCTGGTCGAGGTGCACCGCGGCGTCTACGTCGACCACACGGGTCCACCCTCGTGGCAGCAGCTCGCCTGGGCAGCGGTGCTCTGGGCGTGGCCGGCCGGGCTCGCCGGCGAGTCGGCGTGGCGGGCGTTCGAGGGACCCGGACGCAGGCGCCGCGACACCGATCAGCTGCACGTCGTGGTGGAGCGGAACCGCCGACTCACGCCGCCGCCGGGGATCGTGGTCCACCGGCGAGCCGGCTTCGAGGACCTGACGCTCTGGAACCTCGGACCGCCTCGCGTCCGGCTCGAGGAGGCGGTCCTCGACGTCGCCCTGGCCGCCTCCGACGAGCTGGGACTGGTCGCCGCGCTGGCAGATGCGGCGGGCTCCCGGCGTACGACGGCGCAGCGGCTCTCCGAGGCGCTGGCCTTGCGGCCGCGGGTGTCGCGTCGGGCGTTGCTCGTCGCTGTGCTGGCGGACGTGGCGGCGGGGAGCTGCTCGGTGCTGGAGCGGGAGTACCTGCGCCGGGTCGAGCGTGCCCACGGGTTGCCGCGGGGCGCCCGCCAGGTGCTGCTGGAGCACGCGGGACGGTCGATGTGGCAGGACGTCGTCTACGAACCCTGGAACGTGCACGTCGGACTCGACGGTCGGATCGACCACACGCTGCTCGTGGACCGCGACCGCGACCTCGAGCGGGACCTGCTCGTGGCGGGCCGCGGAGGGCGGTCGGTGCGGGTGGGGTACGGCCAGGTCTTCACCCGGGCGTGCGCCACCGCCCGCGGGGTCGGCGCGGTGCTGCAGGTCGCCGGGTGGGAGGGCCCGGTCCGCAGCTGCGGGGCTGGTTGCCGCTGAGGCGACAGTGTCCCGCGCCCCTGCGAGCCCGCGCCCCATCACCTCGACCCGTCAGGGAACAGCACGCGGCCGGGACGGGCGTGGGACACCACTGTGTGGCGTTCTGGTTCAACCTGGTTGAACCGGAACGCCACACAGTCGAGGTGACCTCGACCGTCTCTCCCGCAGCAGCGCGCCCCGCCCGCCCCGGGCACCCCAGCGCCACCGGCTCGCCGAGCAGCTGCGCCGGGTCGCCGACCGCCTCGACGGCTGATCCCCGCGAGGCGGTCAGGCACCCATGGCGCGACCCTCGCACCAGTAGCCCATGAAGGCGACCCGGCGCCGGTCCAGCCCCAGGTCACGGACGAGCGCGCGACGCAGGCCGGTCACGACGCGGGACTCCCCGGCGATCCAGGCGTAGACGTCAGCGAGGTCGTCGCCGACCGTGTGGACGACCGGCTCCAGCTCCTCGCCGGAGGAGGAGTGGGTGGGGGTCTCCCAGAGCTCGGGGTCGACCTCGTCCTCCGCTACCTCGGGTACGACGGGTGCGGACCCGGCCCCGAGGTGCTCCAGCACGGCCGCGTGGAGCAGCGCACCGTGGGCGGCCCCCACGCGCGGCAGCCAGGTGACCCGGACCCCCTCGGGGTGCACGACCGACTGCACGTCCGCGGCGAGGGGCACCTCGAGGAACGCCGCACCCCGGGCGGTCGGCTCCAGCTGCGCGAGGGTGGCGAGCACCGCGGGCACGGCCGTCTCGTCCCCGGCCAGGAGCAGCTCGGCCCCGGCCGGCGGGGCGAACTCGATGCCGCCGTACGGCATCCCGCGACGCGGGCCGACCAGCACGACCCGGGAACCGGGGCGCGCGGCCGCGGCCCAGCGAGAGCCGGGCCCGGCCTCGCCGTGTCCCCCGCCCGCAGGACCCTCGACCCCGTGGACGACCAGGTCGACCACGAGCCGGGTGTCGACGCCCGAGCCGACCACGTCGCGCACGGTGTAGGTGCGCATGTGACCGCGCTCGGGCTGCGGCAGCGCCAGCCACGCGGCGTACCAGTCCTCGCCGTCGCCGAGGACGGGCAGCGGCCCGTCGACGTGGTCGGGGAAGACGAGCTTGACCCGCTGGTCGTACGACCGGGGGCCGACGCCCAGGTCGGCGAGCTCCGGCGCGGCCAGGTGCACCCTCGTGAACGACGGGGAGAGCCGCTCGGCGTGGACCACCTCGGTGGCGCAGATCAGCAGCGGCCGCACGGCCGGGGCGAGAGTCATGTAGGCAACCCTAACTTAGGGCTGCCTAACTCAGTGCTGGCGGCTCAGATCTGGGTGCGGTGGAAGCTCTGGAAGGACTTCGACGGGGTCGGGCCGCGCTGGCCCTGGTAGCGCGAGCCGTACTTCGCCGAGCCGTAGGGGTGCTCCGAGGGCGAGGTCAGGCGCAGGAAGCAGAACTGGCCGATCTTCATGCCGGGGTAGAGCTTGATCGGCAGGGTCGCGACGTTGGCGAGCTCGAGCGTCACGTGCCCGGAGAAGCCCGGGTCGACGAAGCCGGCGGTCGCGTGGGTCAGCAGCCCGAGGCGGCCCAGGGAGGACTTGCCCTCCACGCGCGCGGCGATGTCGTCGGGCAGGCTCACGACCTCGTACGTCGAGCCGAGCACGAACTCCCCGGGGTGCAGGATGAACGGCTCGTCGCCCTCGGGCTCGACCATCCGGGTCAGGTCCGACTGGTCCTGCGCGGGGTCGATGTGGGGGTACTTGTGGTTGTCGAAGACCCGGAAGAACCGGTCGAGGCGCACGTCGATCGACGAGGGCTGGAGCATCCCGGCCTCGTAGGGGTCGAGCACGATCCGGCCGGCGTCGATCTCGGCCACGATGTCCCGGTCTGAGAGCAGCACGCGCTGACCCTAGCCGCCGCACGCCCACGCGGGAACGACGTCCCGCGACCGCCGCATAGGGTCGAGCCGTGCCGCCGACCTTCCGCCGCTACGTCGCCCTCGGCGACTCCTTCACCGAGGGGGTCGGCGACCCCGACCCCACGCGCCCGAACGGCGTCCGCGGCTGGGCCGACCGCGTCGCCGAGGTGCTGGCCGCCCGCGAGCCGGACTTCGGCTACGCCAACCTCGCGATCCGCGGCCGCAAGCTGCTGCCGATCCTGGCCGAGCAGCTCGAGCCCGCGCTCGCGCTCGCGCCGGACCTCGTGAGCATCTACGCCGGCGCCAACGACATCCTGCGGCCGCAGGTCGACGTCGACGCCCTCGTGGCGGCGTACGACGACGCGCTGGGGCGGCTGGCCGCGACCGGCGCCCGGCTGGTCGTCTTTACCGCCTTCGACCCGGGCGGCTCCGCGACGTACCGCCTGCTGCGCGGACGGTTCGCCCTCTACAACGAGCTGGTCCGCGAGGCCGCCGACCGGCACGGCGCCACCGTCGTGGACTTCTGGCGCATGCGGGAGTACCGCCACTGGGGCTACTGGGACGAGGACCGGATGCACCTGGGACCGGCCGGTCACCAGCGGATGGCCGTCGCCGTCCTCGACGCGCTCGGCGTCGAGCACGACCTGGCCGTGCCGAGCCCGCGCGAGATCGAGGCGCTCGACCGGCGCGCACAGCTGCGGCAGCACGCGGAGTGGGTCCGCACCTCCGCCGCGCCCTGGGTGCACCGCCGCCCCCGTGAGCTCGCCGCCCAGGTGGGCCTGACGGTGCTCGCGGGGGTCCTCGCCGTCGGCGTCGTCGACCCCGACCCTGCCGGTGACGGCGCGACCCGGGACGGCCGGACCGTCCGCGCCGCCGCCCTCGCCCCGGCGGCACCCGCACCCGCCGTCGTCGGCTCCCGCGCCGGCGCGGGTGCTGACGCGGCCGCGCCCGAGGCCCGCAAGGTCCGCCGCCCCAACATCGTGCTCATCACCACCGACGACCAGGCCGACACCGACCTCTCCGCCATGCCCCTCACCCGCCGCCTGCTGGGCGGGCGCGGGGTCGACTTCGTCAACGCGATCTCCCCGCACCCGCTGTGCTGCCCGGCCCGGGCGGAGATCTTCACCGGGGAGTACGCCCACAACAACGGGGTCAAGCACAACGACGGCCCGTTCGGCGGCCACGCACGGTTCGCGGCGTACCGCGACGGGCGCAACCTGCGCGGCAACCTCGGGACCTGGATGCGCCAGGCCGGCTACCGCACCGGCTTCACCGGCAAGATGCTCAACGGCTACACCGCGCGCTCGCCGCGCCCACTCGGCTGGGACTGGTGGGACCCGACCACCGAGCGCACCTACGCCTACACGCGCACGACCTTCTTCGGCGACGGCCGGCCCGTGACGCCGAAGGGGTACGCCACGGACGTGCTGGCCCGGCGCTCGTCGGACTGGGTGCGCGCGCAGGCACCGGCCGCGAAGCCGTTCTTCCTGTGGGTCAGCCACGTGGCGCCGCACGAGGCGATCGTCGGTGGGAAGCCGGTCGGCCACCCGTTCAGCGCCGAGCGGCCCGACCGGCTGCACCGCGACGCCCGCCCGCCGTCGATGCGCAAGCCGTCGTACAACGAGGCCGACGTGTCCGACAAGCCGCGCTACTCCGGCATCGGGGAGAAGGTCCCCGACTCCGAGGTGCTGCGCACCCACCGGCAGCGGCTGCGCTCGCTCGCGGCCGTCGACGAGGCCAACGCCTCGATCCTGCGCACCCTCAAGCGCACCGGCGAACTCGGCCGCACCCTGGTGGTCTTCACCTCCGACAACGGCTTCCTGCTCGGCGAGCACCGGCTGCGCGGCAAGAACCAGGTCTACGACGAGAACCTCCAGGTGCCGCTGCTGGTGCGCGGACCGGGCGTGCCCTCGGGCGAGACCTCGACCGCCCTCGCCGAGACCGTCGACCTGGCTCCGACCATCCTCGACGCCGCCGGCGCCCTGGACGACGTGCGCCGCTCCGGCCGGGTCGACGGCCGCTCGCTGCTGGACCTCTTCCGCGGCGAGCGGGCGCGACCGCCGTCCAGCACCACGCTCATCCAGGCCGGCACCAAGCGCCGCGCAGCCGTGCGCGGCAACGACGGCTGGGCCTTCCGCGGCGTCACGACCGCCCGCTACACCTACGCCGAGCACTTCACCGGCCAGTCCGAGCTCTACGACCGCCAGGTCGACCCGCACGAGCTCGACAACCTGCTGGAGCTGCGCAGCGGCGACCTGCGCCCCGGCGCCAGGGAGTACGCCGAGGTGCTCGACGCCCTGCGCTCCCGGCTCCGCGACCTCCGCTCCTGCCAGGGCCCGGCCGAGTGCGACCGCCGGTACCCGCCGCTTCCCGACCCGCGCTGACCCCCGCACCCGCCTGCGCCGCCGATCGTCTAGCATGACGGCGGCCGGTCAGCCGGTCGTGCGGATGTAGCTCAGTTGGTAGAGCGCGACCTTCCCAAGGTCGATGTCGCGAGTTCGAGTCTCGTCATCCGCTCCAGTTCGTGGGAACCCCACGTGGCGCGCAGAGCGCGACGCTCCGCTCACCGTCGATGTCGCGAGTTCGAGTCTCGTCATCCGCTCCAGGTCCCACCAGCGCGCAGAGCGCGACGCTCCGCCCACCGTCGATGTCGCGAGTTCGAGTCTCGTCATCCGCTCCACATACGAAACTGCGACCACGAGAGCCCACCCCCGCGGTGGGCTCGGTTGCTTCTAGGGTCGAGCCGTGGAGTTCACCGGTTTCCCCGTCGCGGCGCTCGACTTCTACGACGACCTCGAGGTCGACAACACCAAGTCGTTCTGGGAGGCCCACAAGCACGTCTACGCCGAGTCCGTGAAGGCGCCGATGACGGCGCTGTGCAAGGAGCTCGAGGCGGAGTTCGGCACCGCGAAGATCTTCCGGCCCTACCGCGACGTGCGGTTCGCCAAGGACAAGACCCCGTACAAGACCCACCAGGGGGCCTACGTCGGGGTCGGCCCGGCGACGGGGTGGTACGTCGAGATCAGCCCGCAGGGGCTGCGCACGGGGGCCGGGTTCTACGAGGCGTCGGGCACCCGGCTGGCGGCGTACCGCGAGGCCGTCGCGCACGAGCGCTTCGGACCCGAGCTCGAGGCGCTCGTCGCCGGCCTGGAGGGGCAGGGCTTCGAGGTCGGCGGCGACACGCTGAAGACCCATCCGCGCGGCTTCGACGCCGACCACCCGCGGATCGCCCTGCTGCGGCACAAGTCGCTGACCCTGGGCAAGCAGCACGGCTTCGGGCCGGAGATCCACACCGCCACGGCGCTCGACCTGGTGCGCGACGACTGGCGCTCGCTGCGCCCGCTCGTGGAGTGGGCCCAGCGGCACGTGCAGGACTGACGGCTCGGGGGTTCGGAACTGACTGTTCGGCGGTTCGGAAGTGACTGTTCGGCGGTTCAGATCAGCCCCCGGGCGCAGTGCTGACCTCGGGCGCCGGTCCCGCCGACGTATGCGAGAGACGGAGATCTAGAACACGTTCTCGTTCCGTCGTACGATCCGCTCGTGACGACCACCACCGGCTCCGCCCGCCCCGCAGCCCTCACCTCCGACGCCATCGACTGGCGCGCCAGCACCGACGAGCACCCGGCGCGGATGGCCTCGATGCGCTCCTACTCCGCGGTCGCCAAGGGCGACCTGGAGGAGTGGCTGACGGTGTACGCCGAGGACGGGGTCGTCGAGGACCCGGTCGGCCCCTCGATGTTCGACCCCGAGGGCAAGGGCCACCGCGGGCACGCGGGCATCCGGGCGTTCTGGGAGCAGGCGATCGCGCCGATCGACACCTTCGCCTTCACCATCACCGAGTCCTTCGCCAACCCGGGCAGCAACACCTGCGCCAACATCGGCTCGATCCGCACGGCCTTCGCCGACGGCTCGCACACCACGACCGACCTGGTCATGGTCTACGTCGTCGACGACGAGGGCCGCGTGACCTCGATGAAGGCCTACTGGGAGCCCGAGCGCACCATGGCCTCCTTCACCCAGGCTTAGACGAGGCGTCGGCGGGGCGCCACCCCGCCGTTCACCTGCCGCTCCCCTCGCTGGCCCACGCTGGCGGCATGGCCAAGCGCAGGTTCGTCGTCCACCTGGGACTCCCGCACACCGGCGCCGGCGCACTCGCCGCCGCGCTCGCCGCGCACGCCGGTCCGCTCGCGGAGGCCGGCGTCCGGGTCCCGGCCCGCAGCGCCGACGAGGCGCGCCGTGCCGCCCTGGAGCTGCGCCGCCTGCACGGCACCTACGGGCTGAAGCGCAAGGAGGTCGAGGGGACCCTCGCGCTGCTGTGCAAGCGCGCGCGCAAGGAGGGCGCCAAGACCCACGACGCGGTCGTCGTCTCCGACGACCTGCTGGCCGGCGCCACGCGTGAGCAGGTCGCCCTGCTGCTGGACAGCCTCGCCGGCTTCGAGGTGCACCTCGTCGCGACGCTGGCCGACCCCGCGCGCCAGCTCGTCGCCGCGTGGTCCGAGGCGGTCCGCGCCGGCTCCGACCTGGAGCTGCGTCGCTACGCCCGCCGCGTCCTGGACCCGGCCCGCCGACTCGACGAGGCCGGTGCCTTCTGGGCCGACCAGGACGTGGAGCAGGTGCTGGAGCGCTGGTCGTCGGAGCTGCGGCGACCCGACCGGGTGCACGTCGTGGTGCCGCAGCCGGGCGAGGACCCGACCCTCGCCACCTGGCAGTGCGTCGCCCGCGTCGTCGGCGCCGACCCCGCATCGCTGCCGCTCGAGACCCCCGCGGATGCGGCCACCCCCGCCCCGGCGGGCCTCTCGGGCCCCGCCGGTGCGGCGGCGGCCGGTTCGCTGGGCTCGTCCCTGGGCTCGTCCCTGGGCTCGCTCGAGGTGCTGCGCGGCGTCAACGCCTCGGTCGACGGCCGCGCGGACGGGCGGATCCGGCGCCAGCTGGTCGACGCCCACCTGGCGCCGGCCTCCGACGCCCTCCCCCCGGCACCCGCGGACCTGCACGAGGAGCTCCTCGACCTCGGCGAGCGCTGGCGCAAGGCCCTCGCCGACGGCGGGTACGACGTCGTCGGCGACACCACGCCGCTGCTGCCCTCGCCCGCGCCGGTCCGGGCGGTCGTGGAGCCCACGACCCAGGAGCGGCTCGCGACCACCACCGACGCGCTGGGCGACCTGCTGGTCGAGCTGGCCCGCACCCGCGAGCACGTCGAGGACCTCCTCAAGCGCAACGCCAAGCTCGAGCGCAAGCGGGCCAGCCTGCGCACCCGGCTGGCAGCCGCCCTCGTCGAGGACTGAGCCGGGGCCGCACCGGCCCCCCGTCGTACGTCGAGGCGCCCTGACGCCGGTCGCGCCTGGCACCTCGACCACCGGGACGGCTGTCAGTGCGGGTTCCAGGCGTCCTCGTCCGCGGTCCGCTGGGACACGCAGTCGGGCAGCTCCTGGTCGGCGAGCTGCTGGATGGAGACGTGCTCGAAGACGTCGCGCAGCGAGCGACGGGCCGCGATCCAGACCTGCTGGAGCGGCTCGGCGCGCTCGTTGTACTCCACCGACTCCGGGCGCAGGCCGTAGACGGAGACGAGCGGGCCGTCGACGGCGCGGATCACGTCGGCCACCGAGACCTCGCTGGCGGGACGGGCCAGCCGCCACCCGCCGGACTGGCCGCGCTGGCTCAGCACGACGCCGGCGCGGCGCAGGTCGGCGAGGATCGCCTGCAGGAAGTTGCGGGGGATGTCCTGCAGCCGGCCGAGCTCCTCGGCGCTCACCGCGGGGCCCCCGACGCGTCCCGACATCTCGATCAGCGCCCGCAGGGCGTAGTCGGACTTGGCGGAGACGCGCATGGGGCCAGTGTGTCAGAGGAGTCGATCGAGTCACTCGACATCGTCGACGTCCCCGGGTGGTGATTGCGGCTCGGAGGACGCCGGTCGCTGGATTCCCTTGCCAGGCGCCGGTTCCGGCCGATCTGGACGTCACCCGGAAGTGGTTGCTCGCTAAGTTACTCGCGCGTATCATCGCTTATTACCGGCCAGTAGCACACCGACGTGCTGCCCCCATGCGACGCCGGTTCCCGAGATCAGAAGGTGGGCCCCCGTGAGCCACTACAAGAGCAACCTGCGCGACATCGAGTTCAACCTCTTCGAGGTCCTGGGCCGCGACGAGGTCCTGGGCACCGGTCCCTTCGCGGAGGTCGACAGCGACACCGCCCGCGAGGTCCTGGCCGAGGTCGACCGCCTCGCCCGCGAAGACCTCGCCGCCTCCTTCGAGGACAGCGACCGCAACCCGCCGGTCTTCGACCCCGCGACCCACACCGCCCCCATCGGCGAGTCGTTCAAGAAGAGCTACCAGGCCTGGATGGACTCGGAGTTCTGGCGCCTGCAGATCTCCGAGGACCTCGGCGGCCAGCCCGCCCCCTCCACCCTGGTGTGGGCCCTCGGCGAGCTGGCGCTCGGCTCCAACGCCCCCATCTGGATGTACGCCGCGGGCCCGGCCTTCGCCGGCGTCGTCCACCGCAACGGCAACGACCGCGACAAGCGGATCGCCCAGATCATGGTCGAGCGCCAGTGGGGCGCCACCATGGTCCTCACCGAGCCGGACGCCGGCTCCGACGTGGGTGCCGGCCGCACCAAGGCGATGCTGCAGGAGGACGGCTCCTGGCACATCGAGGGCGTGAAGCGCTTCATCACCTCCGCCGAGCACGACATGAGCGAGAACATCATGCACCTCGTGCTGGCCCGCCCGGTCGGCGTCGAGGGGGCCGGCGGTCCCGGCACCAAGGGCCTGTCGCTCTTCCTGGTCCCGAAGATCCACTTCGACCACGAGACCGGCGAGCTGACCGGCGAGCGCAACGGCGTCTACGTCACCAACGTCGAGCACAAGATGGGCATCAAGGTGTCCAACACCTGCGAGGTCACCTTCGGTGACCCGGCCGTCGGAGGCGGTGAGCCGGCCAAGGGCTGGCTGCTCGGCGAGGTGCACAACGGCATCGCGCAGATGTTCCAGGTCATCGAGAACGCCCGGATGATGGTCGGCTCCAAGGCCATCGCCACCCTCTCGACCGGCTACCTCAACGCGCTGGAGTTCGCCAAGACCCGCCAGCAGGGCGCCGACCTGACCCAGTCCGGCGACAAGACCGCGCCGCGCGTCACGATCACCCACCACCCCGACGTGCGCCGCTCGCTGATGACGCAGAAGTCCTACGCCGAGGCGATGCGCGCGCTGGTGCTCTACACCGCCACCTGGCAGGACAAGGTGATGATCGCCGAGCACGAGGGCACGATGGACTCCGAGGAGACCAAGCTCGCCGAGGCCGTCAACGACCTGCTGCTGCCGATCGTGAAGGGCTACGGCTCCGAGCGCTCCTGGACCCTGCTGGGCACCGAGACCCTGCAGACCTTCGGTGGCTCCGGCTTCCTGCAGGAGTACCCCATCGAGCAGTACGTCCGCGACGCCAAGATCGACACCCTCTACGAGGGCACCACCGCGATCCAGGGCCAGGACTTCTTCTTCCGCAAGATCGTCAAGGACCAGGGCAAGGCGCTGGGCCACGTCGCCGGCGAGATCCAGAAGTTCCTGGACTCCGAGGCGGGCAACGGCCGGCTGAAGAACGAGCGCGCGCTGCTCGCCACCGCGCTCGACGACGCCAACGCGATGGTGGGCCACCTCATCAACGACCTGATGAGCGCCCAGGACGAGATCCGCAACATCTACAAGGTCGGCCTCAACACCACGCGCCTGCTGATGGCGCTCGGTGACGTGGTCTGCGCCTGGCTGCTGCTGCGCGGCGCCGAGGTGGCCCTGCAGAAGCTGGGCGCCGAGGACGGCGGCGGCAAGGACAAGGCGTTCTACGAGGGCAAGGTCGCCGCTGCGCAGTTCTTCGCGCAGAACGTGCTCCCGAAGCTCTCCGCCGAGCGCGCGATCGCCGAGTCGACCGACCTGGCGCTGATGGACCTCGACGAGGCTGCGTTCTGACGCACTGAGCCCTCGACGTACGACGGCCCGCCACTCCTGATGGGGTGGCGGGCCGTCGGCGTCGGGGAGGGCGTTGCGGGGGGCTGCGGGCCGGGTTTGTCGGCTACCCGACGAACCCGGGAGCGCCCCGACAAGACTTCCGACCACAGCTTCCGGGTCTGTCGGCTACCCGACAAACCCGGGGCCCGCCCCCGCCCTCAGCCCAGGTGCCGCGCCGCCGCGGAGCGGACGGCGTTGGTGAGCCGGTCCAGCAGCGGGGAGTCCAGGCGCCAGCGCTGCCAGTGGAGGGGTACGCCGACGGGCCGGTCGGCCGCGAGCCGGACGAGCCGCCCGTCGCGCTCGAGCGGGACCAGCTGCTCCTCGGGCAGCATGCCCCAGCCGAGACCGGCCGTGACCGCGGCGAGGAAGTCCGCGGACGTCGGGACCCGGTGCGGGGCGGGGGCGCCCACGCCCAGGCCGGCCAGCAGGTCGTGCTGGAGGGTGTCCTTGGGGTTGAAGACGACCATCGGGAGGCGGCTCCAGTCGGGGCGGCCGGAGGCGTCGGCGTGCCGCTCGGCCAGCCAGGTGGCCGCGGCCGCGTGGTAGCGCATCGTTCCCAGGTGCTCCACCGAGCAGCCCTGCACCGGCACGGGGTCGCTGGTGACCGCGGCCAGCGCCTCGCCGCGGCGCAGCAAGTCGTGGGAGTGCGCCTGGTCCTCGACCTCCAGGCGCAGCAGCACGTCGTCCCAGCCGGCGACGGCCGTGAGGACGTCGCGGAACCAGGTCGCCAGGGAGTCGGCGTTGACCGCCACGCCGAGCTCCGTGCGGCCGGCCTCCTGCGGCTGCAGGAGGCCGCGGGCCTCGGCCTCCAGGAGCGCCTGCGCACGCCCCAGCCGGACCAGCACCAGGCCGGCGTCGGTGGCCGTGCAGGGTGCGGCCCGACGGACGAGCACCTGGCCGACGGCCGACTCCAGCGCACGCACCCGCTGGCTGACCGCACTCGGTGTCACGTGCAGCGCCCGGGCGGCGGCCTCGAACGTGCCGTGGTCCACCACTGCGACGAGGGCGGCGAGCTGCGCTGCCGGCAGCGGCGTGGTGAGAGGTGGGCCGGCCGTCATGAAGCGATGCTAAGGGACCCACAGATTCCTTCGCTTCCCTTCATATCTCCCGCTGCCTACCGTCGTCCCGTGCTCACCACCGCCCTTCCGACCGCCCTGACCGGGCTCGCCGCCGGGCTGACCCTCATCGTTGCGATCGGCAGCCAGAACGCCTTCGTCCTGCGCTCGGGCCTGGCCCGCCACCACGTCGGACCGGTCGTCGCGGTCTGCGCGATCTCCGACGCGGTGCTGATCAGCGCCGGGGTCGCCGGGATCGGGACGATCGTGACCCAGGCGCCGGTGGTGCTCGACGTGGTGCGGTGGGGCGGGGTGGTCTTCCTGGCGGCGTACGCCGTCCTGTCCTTCCGTCGGGCCTGGCGCGGCGGCGAGGTGCTGGACGGCTCGGCTGCGCCAGGCGGGACCGCGGGCCCACTGTCCGCGGCGCTGCTCACGGCCGTGGCGCTGACCTTGCTCAACCCGCACGTCTACCTCGACACCGTCCTGCTCCTCGGCTCGCTGGCCAACGGCTCGGAGGACCGCTGGGCCTTCGCCGGCGGCGCGGTCGTGGCGTCGCTGGTGTGGTTCACCGGGCTCGGGTACGGCGCGCGGCTGGCCTCCCCGCTCTTCGCCCGGCCCCGCGCCTGGCAGGTCCTCGACGTGCTGATCGGGGTCACGATGCTGCTCATCGCCGTGGGGCTGGCGCGGGGGTAGCAGGGGCATTTTCGGATCTCGGAAGGTTCAGCGGCGCCCCGCTGAACCTCACGCTCCCCCGCTGCACCTGCGTCGGCGCCCCGTGACCTCCAGCGGCGCCCCGCTGAACCTCACGCACCCCCGCCGAACCTCACACACCCCCCAGCGGCAGCACCAGCTCCCCGGGCCCCTCGGCGGAGACCCGCACGGGGATCCCCCAGTCCTGCTGGTGCATCCGGCAGGCGGCGCCCTCGCCGCCGTCGGCGTCGCAGGAGGCGGCGCGGGCCGCGACGTGGAGGACGCCCTCCCCGGCGTGCGGGTCGAGCTCGAGCACCCGGGTCAGGTCGGTGTCGCGACCGCCGCCGGAGCGGATCAGCCCCGGGGGCGTCGACTCCACGACCAGCTGCGAGGGCGGACCGAACCGGTCGTCGACCTTCTGCCCCGGCGGCGGCGTGAAGGTGATCGTCAGCGACAGCGAGGCCGCGACGGGGGTGACCGGCCGCTGCGTGGAGTGCGCGAACCCGTCCACCCTCACCACCCCGCCCAGCGGCACCCGGGTCAGCCGGTGGGCGGTCGACTCGACGACGACCAGCTGGGAGGGGTCGACCGGGTCGACGTACGCCGCCGACGGCTCGGCGAGGCCCTCCGCGAGCGTCCCCACCGACCCGGTGGCCGGGTCGTAGCGGCGCACGGCACCGTTGTAGGTGTCGCAGACCGCGATCGACCCGTCGGGCAGGACCGTGACCCCGAGCGGGTGCTGGAGCAGCGCCTGCTCGGCCGGCCCGTCCTGGAAGCCGAACTCGAAGAGCCCCGACCCCACGACGGTGTGCACGGAGCCGTCGGCGAGGTAGCGCAGCGAGGACGTCTCCGAGTCGGCGAGCCACAGCCGGTCCCCGTCGGGCGCCAGCCGCGACGTCTGCGCGAACCAGGCGTCGGCGAGCGGGCCGTCGAGCAGGCCCTCGTTGGTCGTGCCGGCGGCGACCTCGACCGCCCCGGTCAGCGGGTCGAGGGTCCACAGCTGGTGGATGCCGGCCATCGCGACCCACACCCGGTCGCCCCACCACGCCACGTCCCACGGCGAGGAGAGCCGCTCGACGCCGTCGCCGGGCATCCACTGCTGCCCGTCGCCGGCGAGCGTGCGGACCGAGCCGTCCTCCAGCCGCAGTCCGGCCAGCCGGTGGCCCACGGTGTCGGCCACGACCACGTCGTACCCCACCGCCACCGCGACGTCGGCCGGCAGCAGGCACAGCCCGTTGGGCTCGCGGAACCCGCCGAAGCGGCGCACGACCTCGCCGTCCGCGGACAGCTCGACCACCTGGTCGTGGCCGGCGTCGGCGACGAGGACGCCCCCGCCCGCGAGCGGGGCCGCCGAGGCCGGGAACCGCAGGTCGCTCGGCTCGACGACGGGCGGGACGTACGGCGAGTCGCCGGGCTGCAGCGTGCCGCGCTCGCGGTGCTGCGGGACCAGCTCGGCCAGCAGCGCCTCGATCGCATGGGCGTGCCCCTCCCCGGCGTACTGCGCGACCACGTAGCCCTCCGGGTCGATGAGCACCAGCGTCGGCCAGGCGCGGGCGGTGTAGGCCTGCCAGGTCACCAGCTCGGGGTCGTCGAGCACCGGGTGGTGCACGCCGTAGCGCTCGACGGCCGCCGCGAGCGCGATCGGATCGGCCTCGTGGACGAACTTCGGGGAGTGCACCCCGATGACCACCAGCTCCTCGGCGTACGCCGCCTCGACCGGTCGCAGCTCGTCGAGCACGTGCAGGCAGTTGACGCAGCAGAAGGTCCAGAAGTCCAGCAGGACGAAGCGACCGCGCAGGTCCGCGAGGCGCAGCGGGCCGTCGGTGTTGAGCCACCCGCGGCCGACGAGCTCAGGGGCCCTGACGGGTTGCCGGACGGGCTGGCGACGGGGCTGGGTGCTCACTCCCCCGATCCTCCCCCGCACAGACCCTCCCGACCAACCCAAAGGGTGGTCGACAGGGTAAAGGCGACGCTCCGGGCGGCCCCGGGTTAGCGTGCGCTGACACCGGGGGGAGGCTGGATGGACGGCACCGACGACGGGGCCACCTCGCTAGGCGTGGACGCCTCGTTCGACCGCTACGCGCGGATGGTCCGCCGCGCGCTCGACGTCCCCGTCGCGCTGGTCAGCCTGGTCGAGACCGACCGCCAGGTCTTCGTCGGCGCCGAGGGCCTCCCCGCGCCGTACGACGCCGCGCGGCAGACCCCGTTGACCCACTCCTTCTGCCAGTGGGTCGTCCACGACCAGGCGCCGGTCGTGACCGAGGACGCACGCCTCGACGAGCGCCTGCGCGACAACCTGGCGATCCCCGACCTCGGCGTCGTCGCCTACGCCGGCCACCCGATCCGCGACCACACCGGCCAGATCATCGGCTCGCTCTGCGCCATCGACCCCGAGCCGCGCGCCTGGACCCCCGACGCGCTCGAGGCCCTGGCGGACCTCGCCGCCGCCTGCTCCACCGAGCTCGCCCAGCGCGGGTTGCGGGCGGAGGCCGCCGAGGCCGCCCAGGAGGCCGACTCGCTGGGCCGGCGCAGCGCCGTCCTGCTCGCCCTCAGCGAGGGCCTGGCCTCGGCGGCGACCGTCACCGAGGTCGCGGCGGCCGCCGAGCGGGTGGCCCGCGAGCAGCTCGGCTGCCTGCGCGCCGGCATCTGGCTCTCCGAGGCCGCCGCCCACGACCTGCCGACCCAGCCGCACCTCGACGTCGAGGTCCCCCGGCTGCACTACGTGCCCCAGACCGGGGACACGTGGCGCTCGGCCCAGCTCAACAACAGCCTGCGCGCGGACCTGAGCAACCCCCTGGGCCACTGCCTCGTCAGCGAGCGCCCACTGGCCTACCGCGACCGCGCCGACCAGAACCAGCACTACCCGGACCTGGACTACCGCGAGCAGATCGGCGAGTGCCGCGCCTTCTTCCCGCTGACCACCGCGGGGCGGACCTTCGGGGCGATGGCGGTGATCTGGGACGACTGCCGCGACCTCGCCGAGGACGAGCTGGCCACGCTCGGTGTGCTGGCGACGTACGCCGCCCAGTCCCTGTCCCGCGCGCTGCTCGTCCAGGAGCAGCACGACGCGCTCGTCGTCCTCCAGACCGCCCTGCTCCCCCGGCTCCCGGAGACCGAGGAGCTGGAGATGGCCGCCCGCTACCGGCCCGCCGCCGCGCGGGACCAGGTCGGCGGCGACTGGTACGACGCCGTGCTCATGCCCTCCGGCGCGACCAGCCTGATGATCGGCGACGTCGTCGGGCACGACATCGGCGCGGCCGCGACGATGGGCCAGATGCGCACCACCCTGCGCGCCCTGGCCTGGGCCGTCGACGACCCGCCGTCGCGGCAGGTGCTGCGCCTGGAGGAGGCGATGGCCGACCTCGGCGTCGACGGCCTGGCGACCCTGGTCTACCTCCGGATCGAGGAGCCCGACCGCTCCGGCGGCCGCACGCTGCGCTGGACCAACGCCGGCCACCCGCCACCCCTGCTGCTGACCCCCGACGGTGAGGTCGCCTGGCTCGAGGACGAGCACCACGACCTGATGCTCGGCGTGCTGCCCGACGCCCACCGCAGCGACAACCGGCGCCGCGTCCCCGACGGCTCCACGTTGCTGCTCTACACCGACGGTCTGGTCGAGCGTCGGGGCGAGGACCTCACCGACGGGCTCGAGCGGCTGCGCAAGGCCGCGCTCGCACAGCCGCCGGGTCCGGTCACCGACTTCCTCGACGGGGTCCTCACCGACCTCGACGACGGGGCGCTCGCCGACGATGTCGCGGTCCTCGCGGTCAGGTTCCGGTAGCCACGCCGCCTGGTGGGCGCTGCTCGCTAGAGTCCGGCACATGAGCGACCAGGGGCTGCTGGCGGGGTACGCCGACGTGTGGTGGCAGGCGATCGACGACTTCACCGCCCTGCTCGAGAGTCTCGACGAGGCCGACTGGGACCGACCCACCGACCTCCCCGGCTGGGACGTGCGGGCGGTCGCAGCCCACGTCGCCCACCTGGAGAAGGTGCTGGCGACCGGCGAGGAGGAGCACGCCGACATCGGGGACCCGCCGCCGGCCCACGTCACCGGCCTGCTGGGCCACTACACCGAGATCGGCGTGGTCAACCGGCGCGACGCCAGCCCGGACGCCCTCATCACCGAGATCCGGGAGTCGGCCACCGCCCGGCGTACCGCCCTGCTCGCGGACCCGCCCACCGATGCCGACGCGATCCCCGAGCGGGTCTTCGGTGGCGTGCCGTGGTCGTGGCGCACCCTGCTGCGCAACCGCCCCCTCGACGTGTGGATGCACGAGCAGGACGTGCGTCGCGCCGTCGCTCGCCCCGGAGGCATGGACACCGAGCCGGCGCGGCACACCGCGGAGTACCTCGCCGAGTCCATGGGCTTCGTCCTCGCCAAGAAGGTCGGTGCCGAGCCCGGGACCTCACTGGTGCTGGAGATGGAGGGCAGCGCGCCCTTCGCCTTCGAGGTCGGTCAGGACCGCCGCGGCCGCGTGCTCCCCGAGCCGCCCGCGACCCCCGACGTGCTCCTGGCGATGGACCGCGAGTCCTTCACGTGCCTGGCCGGCGGTCGCCGTCCGGCCCCCGGGGCCGTGCGGGTCGAGGGCGACGAGGCCCTCGCGCAGCGCGTGCTCGACAGCATGGCCACCACCCCCTGAGGCGCCCCGACCAGCCGCAAGGACGACCCGTGACCGACACCTGGGACCTCGCCCGCATGCCCGACCAGGCCGGCCGCACCATCGTGGTCACCGGCCCCTCGCTCGGTGGCCTCGGCCACCACACCGCGCTCGAGCTGGCCCGACGCGGCGCCCGCGTCGTGCTCGCCGGGCGCACCCCGCGCAAGCTCGACGAGACGTCCGTGGCGATCACCGACGAGGTGCCCGCGGCCGACGTCGTACCCCTCGTCGTGGACCTCTCCGACCTGGCCTCCGTCCGCTCCGCCGGGGCGGCCGCCGCCGCCCTCGGGCCGATCGACGTGCTGGTCAACAACGCCGGCGTCATGGGGGTCTCGGGTCCGCGCACGTACGACGGGTTCGAGACGACCATGGCCACCAACCACTTCGGCCCGTTCCTGCTCACCGGCCTGCTGCTCCCGCAGCTGGCGGCCGCGGACGGTGGTGGTCGGGTCGTGACCGTCTCCTCGCAGTTCCACCGGGTGGCGCGCCGCGCACCGCTCGAGGACCCCCGCGCCGAGACCCGGCGCGCCGACCCGTGGGGCGCCTACGCCCGGTCCAAGCTCGCCAACCTGCTCTTCACCCTCGAGCTCGACCGGCGCTGCCGGGCCGCCGAGGTGCCGGTCAAGGCGCTGGCCGCGCACCCCGGGTTCGCCGGGACGCACCTGGCCGCGAACGGGCAGTACGGCCGGTCCTCCGGCGGCATCGCCTCCATCCTCGACGCCACCATCCGAGCGGTCTCCCAGTCCGCCGCGGCGGGCGCGCAGCCGACCCTCATGGCCGCGACCGCCGACCTCCCCGGCGGCACCTACTGCGGACCCAGCGGCCCGGGCGAGATGGCCGGTCGGCCCCAGGTGACGCTGATGGGCAAGCGCGCCCGCGACGCCGACGCCGCCCGGCGCCTGTGGGAGGTCAGCGAGGCGGCCACGGGCATCCGGTACCCCTGACAGTCGCCATCGCCGATCGCGATGTCGCGATGTCGCGATGTCGCGATGTCGCGATGTCGCGATGTCGCGATGTCGCGATGGATGGTCGACATGCGAGCAGCGCCAGCGCCCACCGCTGGTCGAGCAGGCGAGCGCCAGCGAGCCGTCGTCGAGACCGCGCACACCGCCGCGCCCTGCTGTACCCCTGGTTGCTCCCTGGGTCACCCTCGGTGGGTCGTGGCGCGTTCGCGCTGCAGCAGTTCCTGGATTTCAGGAAGCCGTGGTCGCCGTGGGTGCCACCTGAGCTTCTTGGTTGCGCTTGTCTGGGTGGTCGCCCTCCACTGGGGTGCTCGCTTCGGCTGGGCTTGGATCGGCGCTCCAGAAACTCGCCTGAAAGGTGGGTCTGACCTGGTGAAACTCTATTCTTCGAACGTGTGTTCGACTATACTTTCACCATGCCCACCAGTTCCCTCCTCGACGCGATCCGCGCCGCCAAGGCGCGCGAGGACGACGCCGCGCGGGAGCTGCTGATCGGGGTCGCGCAGTGGGCAGATGCGCACACCACTGGTGCGTTGATGCCGGACCTGTACGGCACGTACAGCCACCCCGACGAGGAGGCGCACGACGCCGCCGAGGCTGCGTGGACGGCCCGGTTCGGGATGCCCGGTGCCGACACCATGCTCGACCTCGCCGGCGCCGGCGCTCCCGAGGTCTCCGACTTCGCCGTCACCGAGCTGTCCACCGCCCTCGGCCGCACGCGCGAGTCCGGGCGCCTGCTCGTAGGTGACGCCATCGAGGCCAAGCACCGCCTCCCCCGCGTGTGGGCCAGACTGCTTGCCGGGCAGGTCACCGCGTGGCGGGTCCGCCGCCTGGCACAGGCCACGCGCGGGCTGTCCGCCGAAGCAGCGGGGTTCGTGGACGCCCAGGTCGCCCACGTCGTCCACACCGCCGGCCCCGTCACCGTGGACCGCCTCGTCCTCGAAGCCTCCGCCCGGTTCGACCCCGAAACCACCGAAGTGCAGGAGTGCGACACCCGCGCCAACCTCTACTTCGACCTCGACCTTGCCACCCCCGCCACCTGCGTCGGCACCGCGTCCGCTGTGTCCGCCGACGGGCTGCTGGACCGCGCTGATGCCGAGGACCTCGAAGCAGCGATCCGACAGATCGCGCACCAGCTGCTCCTCGACGGCTCCACCGACACCCTCGCGATCCGCCGCGCCAAAGCCCTCGGCTACATCGCCCGCGGCCAGGGCACCCTCCCCGAGGACGATCCTCGAGCGACGGAGGATGGTCGAGCAGGGAGGAGCGCCAGCGACGAGCGTCGTCGAGACCGCGCAACCAGCGCACCCACCGACCCCGGCACCCGCATCGGAAGCAGCACGGCTCCCCGCCGCACCGTGATCCTGACCGTCCACCTGAGCGACGCCGCGCTGACCGGCGCACCCCAGATCGACCCCGCCACCGGTGGGCTCGCCCTCAACCTCGCCCGCATTGAGAACCACCGCCAGCTCCTGACCGCCGACGCCATCCGCGAGTGGTGCGGGGTCCCCGGCACCCAGGTCATTGTCAAGCCCGTCATCGACCTCCACGACACCGTCGCCGTCGACTCCTACGAGGTCCCCGACCGCATCGCCAACCGGGTCAAGCTCACCAGGACCACCTGCTCGTTCCCGCACTGCCGCAGGCCCGCCGAGTCATCGGACCTCGACCACACCATCGAGTACGTCCCACCCGAGCAAGGCGGCCCACCCGGCCAGACATCGACCGACAACCTCGCACCACTCTGCCGCCACGACCACCGCGCCAAGACCCACCCCTCACCAGCAGGCAGACCCTGGACCGTCCAAGGACTCTCACCAGGCCACTGGCTCTGGACCAGCCCCCACGGCCAGCGCTACCTCGTCCACCCCGACGGCACCACCCCACTCACCGCCTGACCCCCAGGCACCGCAGCACCCGCTCGCAGCCCGACCACCACCCCCGTGGCCGGGCTACCAGCACGCCCACCCGCCGCTCCGTTGGTCGAACGAGTGAGAAGCCCCGGGGAACGAGCTGCCGGCGAACCGCCGCTCGACGTCCTCGCGGCGTCTCCATGCCATCCAGCCCGCCGGGCCGCGAGACGTCAGCCGCCGGCCCTGCTCTGTACCGCCGCCCCGACACCGACGCGCCGGCGCGGCCCCCGGGGGGCGGGCCTACCGGCCGCCGCAAGTCGCCGGCGACAGGTCGAGCGGTGCGGTCAGTCGGACGTAGACGCTGCTGGTCGCCGCATCGACCCGCACCTGGTCACCGCCCACAGACAGCCCACGCGGTCTCGACGACGGCTCGCGCTGTCGCTCGCCGGGAGAGACCACCGAACGAGGAGTCTCAGTCCCGCAGCCCGCGGGTGCCGTCGACGACCCGGACCAGCCCGGCGCGGGTGCCGACGAAGGCAGCGCCACCGGGGCCGAGGGTGACGGGGGCGCCGTCGCTGTCGGCCCACGGGCCGGTGCCGCCGCGCGCCGACCAGGCCGTGCGGCCGGTGCGGGCGTCGAGGGCGGTGAGGTACCACGCGTCGGCGCCCAGCCAGCTGCGGCGCTTGGTCCAGGCGTACAGCAGCCCGGTCGCCCGCGAGAGGGTCGCGCCCGACGTCGGCGCGACCTCCGGGGAGGTCCAGGCCGTGCGGCAGTCCGCCTCCACCCGCGCCAGCCCGCCCGACGGGCGGCGGCCGAGCACCCCGCTGGACAGCCCGGTCCAGCCGTGGCCGCTCGTGACGACCACGCCGCCCTCCACCGGCACCAGGGCGGCCTCGGTGGCGGACGCGTCGTCCTCGAAGACCTGCGTGCGGCAGACCTGCTCGCCGTCGCCTGCCCGCAGGACCACCACGTGCATCCGCGGGTTGGCGTTGTCGGTGAAGGCGAGCAGCGGCCCCGCGTCGGAGTCGACGAGCACCGCCCCCGAGCCGCTGCCGGCGTCGCGCTGGCCGGGCTTCACCCCGCTCCCGGTCTCGTACGCCGTCCGCCACCCGACCAGCGGGGCACCCGTCCTCGTCACGACCCGGTGCACCGCCTCGACCGTCGTGACGTAGACGCCGTCCCGGTCGGCGGCCAGCGGCTGCCCGACCGGCTCCCCGAGGTCCACGACGACCGGGTCGGCGTCCCCGGCGACGACGCCCACGAGCCCGGCGGCCGTCGCGAACCAGGCCCGCTCGGCCCCGTCGAGCACCACCGCCACCACGCAGTCCCCCGCCGGCACGACCGGGGCGAGGTCCACGACCGCCTCCGTCACGAGCGCCGGGTCGTCCGCGGCGTCGGCAGTGGCGACCTGCAGCAGCCGCCGGTCACCGGTGGCGACGAGCAGGTTGCCGGCGGCGTCGAGCACCGGCGGCGCGGGCGCCCCCGGCTCCCCGCACGCCTCGGGCAGCTCCTGCGTCGCGACCGGCCGCAGCGTGCGCGGGTCGATCACCTTGAGCCGCGCACCGCTCCGGCTCGTGCACAGCGCCGCGAGCCGCTCGTGGGAGTCGGGCAGCAGCGCTCCGCAGTGCTCCGCACCGAACCAGGCTGAGTCGACCTCCACCGACAGCCCCAGCGGACCGGGCAGGTCGGAGACGGTCGGCACGACGACCGGGTCGGGCACGCCCCCGTCGTCGGCGGGCAGCGGCTGGGCGGAGACGGGGCGACCCGTGTAGCCGGGGGTCACCCACGCACCCCCGCCCGGCGGCACCGGCAGCCGACCGTCCGGAATCACCCACAGCCCGCCCACGACGAGTCCGGTCGCGGCCACGGCCGCGAGCGTCGTACGACGGGTGGGGGGCCCGGACCCGAGCAGCAGCGGGCGCGCGCGGCGACCCGTGCGGGGCACCGCGAGCAGCACCACGACGGCGACGACGACCAGCGGCCCGAGCGCCAGCCACAGCGAGACGACCGCCACCCAGGCGACCGGACGGGCCCACCGCAACGGCGTCAGCGTCCCCGCGGGCCGAACTCCGGGGCGACCCGTGCGAAGGCCGCCTTGCGCGCGACGGCGGTGTTGCGCGCGGCCAGCAGCCAGGCCTGCTCGACCCGCTCGCGGAGGAACGTGTAGCGCGGGCCGGCCGTCCAGGTGTCGTCGAAGAGCCGCTTGGCCGCGGCGAGCTGGTCCGGCGAGCGGCCCTTGAGCTGCTGGGCGAGCGCGAGCGCGGCCGCCACGGGGTCCTCGTCGAGGGTCGTGACCAGGCCGAGGCGGTGGGCCTCGGTGCCGGGGACGACCTCGGCGGTCATCGTCAGCTTCTTGGCCACGTCGATGCCGACCAGCTCCTTGAGCGACCGGACACCGGACATGTCGGGGATGATCCCCCACTTGCCCTCGAGCACCGACCACTGCGAGTCGGGGGTCGCGACCCGGAAGTCGGCCGCCAGCGCGATCTGCAGCCCACCGCCGAGGCAGTGGCCGTGGACCGCGGCCACGACCGGGACCGGCAGCCGGCGCCAGGCCCAGCAGGCCTCCTGGAAGGTGTTGGTGCCGCGGAGCGGGTTCGGGACGAAGGAGCGCGCCACCCGCAGCGGCTGCTTCATCACGTGCGCGAAGTCCAGGCCGGCGCAGAACGCGTCGCCCTCGCCGGAGAGCACCACTGCTCGCAGGCTCTTGTCGCGGCGCAGGGTGCGCGCAGTGGCCGCGAGGTCGTCGAGCACCTGCAGGGTCAGGGCGTTGAGCTTCTCCGGCCGGTCCAGCCGCACGTGGGCGATCCCGTCGGTGACCGTGCAGGTGACGTGGCTGGCGGCCCGCTCGGTCGAGCGGGTGACGGCACTGGCTGCCCGGGAGGAGCTGGCGGTGGTCGACATGGCGCCGATCCTCCCACTTCCGTAGGGAGCGCCGGGGCGGTGGCGCACGGCATGATCACGGCCATGAGCCACCCGCGCGCAGGACAGCCGGCCCAGCCCGAGGACCTCGTTGACGTCGCCCACCTGGTGACGGCGTACTTCAGCGACGAGCCCGACCCCGACGACGTCGACCAGCAGGTCACCTTCGGCACCAGCGGGCACCGCGGGTCCTCGTTGTCGCGCTCCTTCAACGAGGCGCACATCCTGGCCACGACGCAGGCGATCTGCGAGTACCGCGCCTCCCAGGGCTTCGACGGCCCGCTCTTCCTCGGCCGCGACACCCACGCACTGTCCGAGCCAGCCTGGGTCTCCGCGCTCGAGGTCCTCGCGGCCAACGACGTCACCGTCCTGGTCGACTCCCGCGACGGCTACACCCCCACGCCCGCGGTCTCGCACGCGATCCTGCGCGCCAACGGTGCTCGTACGACGGGCAGCGGCCTGGCCGACGGCATCGTCGTCACCCCCTCGCACAACCCCCCGCGCGACGGCGGCTTCAAGTACAACCCGCCCCACGGCGGGCCCGCCGACTCCGACGCCACGAAGGTCATCGCGGCGCGGGCCAACGAGCTGCTGCGCGCCGGCCTGGAGGGGGTACGCCGGGTGCCGTACGCCCGGGCGCGGGCGGCCGCGACGGCGTACGACTTCCTCGGCAGCTACGTCGACGACCTGCCCTCGGTGATCGACGTCGAGGCGATCCGCGGGGCGGGGGTGCGGATCGGGGCGGACCCGATGGGCGGCGCGGCCGTGCACTACTGGGGCGAGATCGCCGACCGGCACGGGCTCGACCTCACCGTCGTGAACCCCCTGGTCGACCCGACGTGGCGGTTCATGACCCTGGACTGGGACGGCAAGATCCGGATGGACTGCTCGTCGCCCTCCGCGATGGCCTCGCTGATCGGGCGGATGGGCGAGGACGCCGCGTACGCCGTCGCGACCGGCAACGACGCCGACGCCGACCGGCACGGGATTGTCACCCCGGACGCCGGCCTGATGAACCCCAACCACTTCCTCGCCGTGGCGATCCAGCACCTCTTCGGCGGGGCCCGGCCGGACTGGCCGGACACCGCCCGCATCGGCAAGACGCTGGTCTCGAGCGCCATGATCGACAAGGTCGCCGCCGGGCTCGGCAAGCCGCTGGTCGAGGTGCCGGTCGGGTTCAAGTGGTTCGTGCCCGGACTGGTCGACGGGTCCTTCGGCTTCGGCGGCGAGGAGTCCGCGGGCGCCTCGTTCCTGCGCCGCGACGGATCGGTGTGGACCACCGACAAGGACGGCCTGCTGCTGTGCCTGCTGGCCGCGGAGATCATCGCGACCACCGGCCGCTCGCCCTCGCAGCACTACGCCGACCTGGTCGCCCGGCACGGGGAGCCGGCGTACGCCCGGGTCGACGCGCCCGCGACGCGCGAGCAGAAGGCCGCGCTCGCGGCGCTGACCCCGGAGGCCGTCACCGCCACCACGCTGGCCGGCGAGGAGATCACCGGGCGGCTCACCGAGGCCCCCGGCAACGGTGCCGCGATCGGCGGGCTGAAGGTGACCACGGAGTCGGCGTGGTTCGCCGCGCGGCCCTCGGGCACCGAGGACGTCTACAAGATCTACGCCGAGTCCTTCCGCGGCCCCGAGCACCTCGCGCAGGTCCAGGAGGAGGCCCGCGCGGTGGTGTCAGCCGCGCTCGGGGGCTGAGCCGACCCGTCAGGGTTCGAGCAGCTCGACCGGGTCCCCCGGCCGCACGACGCCGGCGGTGACCACCTCGCCGTCGACCCCGCACACCGGAGCCCCGCCGACGACCGGCAGCGCGGCGAGCACCCGGAGGTCCCGCTCGCCGGTCTCGGGGTGGTGGTCGACGACGGCGCAGCGGGTGGTCAGCGCTGCGGGTCGCACGACGGCACCTCCGACGCGCACCTCGCGCCCCACCCACGCCTCCTCCGCCCGCGGCGGCAGGCCGGTGTCGACGACCAGGTTGGCGCGGAACCGCCGCGGGTCCACCGGCGCACCCACCTCCGCGGCCAGCGCCTCCAGGGTCGAGAGCGCGACCAGGCTCACCGCCCCGGCGTACACCACCCCGCGCGCCGGCGCCGCCGCGAGCCGTACGTCGCGTGCCGGCGACAGGCCGAGCAGCGGGGCCGCCCGCGCCGCCAGCGGGTGGTCGAACAGGTCGAGGGCCACCTCGCGGCCCCAGTAGTCGCAGGTGACCTGCTCCCCGGTGCCGGCTGCGACGGTGCCGGCTGCGACGAGCGACTCCCCGTCGACCGCGAGGCCCATCAGCCGCGGGTGCGCGACCGTGCGGAGCACCTGCCGCGCCGCCACGTCGACCAGGCACCACCGCCGGTCCCCGACGACCCCGGCCGGCTCGATCCACACCTCGGGACGGGCCAGGTGACGGGTGCCCTTGACCGCGGCGTACCCGACGGAGACGACCTGCACCCCGCCACGGTAGCGAGCCGGCCGCGTGCGCGGGTTCGTGAGCGGCTGGGCCGCGTGGCTATCCTGGGCCCACAACTTCAGAAGCAGAGGGTTCGACGCGTTCTTGGTGGTGGGTCCGGCGCGATGTCCGCCGCACCCAGGAACACACCTCATGAGTCCCCTCGCTTCCTACCGTCGACTGCTCCACCTCGCCGGTCCGACCTACGTCCTCGTCGCCTTCCTCGGGCGGCTGCCGCTGGCGATGTCCCAGCTCGGCACGCTGCTGCTGGTCTCCTCGGCGACCGACAGCTACGGGCTCGGGGGCCTGGCCGCCGGGGCGCTCGCCGTCGCCAACGCCCTCGGCGCCCCGGTCGCGGGCGGCCTCGCCGACCGCGTCGGCCAGCGTCCGGTCGTGCTGGTGCAGTCGCTCGCCGGCGCGCTCGGCCTGCTCGCGCTGGTGCTCCAGGTCGGCGGTTCGACGCCGCTCACCGTCGTGATCGCCGCGCTCGCCGGCCTGGCGATGCCGCAGGTCGGCCCGCTGGCGCGCGTGCGCTGGCGGCCGCTGACCCACGGCACCGGCCACGAGCAGCGCCGGCTCGTCGATGCCGCCTTCGCCTACGAGGGCGCGGCCGACGAGGCGTCCTTCGCCCTCGGCCCCGCACTGGTGGGCCTGGTCGCGGTGGCGATCAGCCCGTCGGGCGCGCTGCTCGTGGCGGCCGGGCTGCTCGCGGTCTTCGGCAGCGCCTTCGCCCTGGACGCCTCCGCCCGGCACACCCGCCACCACGGCGCGGCCGTCGCGGGCAGGCTGCTCACCGGCATCCTGCTGACCCTCGCGCTGGCGCAGCTGTGCATCGGGGTGCTCTTCGGGGCGACCCAGACCGGGGCCACGGTGCTGGCCACCGCGGCGGGCGACCCGGGCGCGGCCGGCTTCGTCCACGCCACGCTGGGCGTCGGCAGTGCGGTGGCGGGCCTGCTGACGGCGTACCTCCCGGAGCGGATCGGGCACGAGCGCCGGGCGTTCGCGGCCGCCGTCGGGCTGCTGGTGCTGTCGCTGCCGCTGCTGCTGGTCGACTCGCTGCTCACCGTGACGCTGGCGGTGCTGCTCCTGGGCTGCGCCGTCGCGCCGTACATGATCGCGGTCTTCAGCATGGGCGAGCGGGTCGTGCCGCAGAGCCGAGTCGGTGCCGCGATGACCGTGCTCGCGAGCGCGACCGGGATCGGCTACGCCCTGGGCGCCTCGGTCGCCGGCCGGCTCGCCGACGCGACCGGCACCCACACCGCTGCCTTCGGCGTCACCGTGACGACGACGGTCCTCGCCGTGGTGCTCATGGTGGTCTCGCAGCGCCGGCTCCGGGCCGCGCTCACCTCCCACGGCGACCAGGACCACGTCGCGGCAGTCGGCGCCGGGGCCTGAGCCCCACCTGTCACAGAGGTGCGCTGGGCGGGATACTCCGAATCGTTTCTGATGCTCAGCGCGAGCTGAGCATCAATTCGGATTCGGACTACCCCACCTGACGCCCCGACCTCAGGCCGCCGCGGACCCCGACTGCTCGGCCGCACCCGCCTGCTGGCGCCGGGCGAGCTGGGTCAGCCGGGCCTGGGCGGCGCGGCGGACCTTGGGACCCTTGGTCGACATCGCCCAGAGCGTCTTGAGCTGGCTGGGCAGGTTCTTCGGGGTGGTGGTGGCCAGCCAGTCGTTGGGCAGCGAGAGCCGCACGACCTTGTGCCAGGCGGAGTAGAGCTGCTGCGGCAGCGGCGCCTCGTGGTAGTTCAGGTCGTACTTCTCGAAGAGCGCCTGCACCTTGGGGGCGACCTCGGCGTACCGGTTGGACGGCAGGTCGGGGAAGAGGTGGTGCTCGATCTGGTGCGACAGGTTGCCGGTCATCAGGTGCGTGGCCTTGCCGCCGGAGATGTTGGCCGAGCCGAGCATCTGGCGCAGGTACCACTCGCCGCGGGTCTCGTTCTCGGGGATGGCGGCGCGCTCGAAGGTCTCGACACCCTCGGGGAAGTGGCCGCACATGATGACCGAGTGCGACCAGACGTTGCGCACGACGTTGGCCACGAGGTTGCCGGCCAGCGCGCCGACGGCGCCGCCGAACGGCAGGGCCAGCAGCGGGTGGACGACGTAGTCCTTGGTGGCCTGCTTGCGGATCTTCCGCAGGGTCTTGGCGAGGTTCTCCTGGAACTCCGCGGAGCGCTTCTCCTTCGGGATCCTCAGGTTCTTGCCGAGCTCGAGGTCGTAGGCGGCGATGCCGTACTCGAAGAGGCAGGCGTTGACGAAGTTCCACAGCGGCTGCAGCAGGTAGAACGGCACCCAGCGCTGGTCCTCGTCGACGCGCATGATGCCGTAGCCGAGGTCGTTGTCCTTGCCGACGATGTTCGTGTACGTGTGGTGCACCTCGTTGTGGCTGTGCTTCCAGCCGTCGGAGGTCGAGGCGTTGTCCCACTCCCACGTGGTCGAGTGGATCTTCGGGTCACGCATCCAGTCCCACTGGCCGTGCATGACGTTGTGCCCGATCTCCATGTTCTCCAGGATCTTGGCGACCGAGAGCCCGACGGTGCCCAGCACCCACAGCGGGGGGATCGCCGAGCCGAGGAGCACGGCTCGCGAGCCCAGCTCGAGGCGACGCTGCACGTCGACGAGCCGACGGATGTACGCCGCGTCGCGCTCGCCGCGCGAGTCGATGACGTCCTGGCGGATCGCGTCGAGCTCGATGCCGATCTGCTCGATGTCGGCCTCGGTGAGGTGGGCCGTGGGGTTCTCGGGCTTGCGGGTGATCGTGGTCATGTCAGGTGGCCTTTCGGGTCACGCGGTCTCGACGACGGCTCGCTGGCGCTCGCCTGCTCGACCGGCGGTTCGGGTCAGTGGTCGACGGAGCAGGCGCCGGCGGGGGCGCTCACGCAGGTCTGGATCGGGACGCCGGCCGGGTCGGTCTCCCCCGGGACGGCGACGGTGAGGGCGCCGTTGCGCAGGTCGCGCACGGCTCCCTCCTTCAGCGGCAGGACGCAGCCCATGCAGATGCCCATCCGGCAGCCGCTGGGCATGAGGACGCCGGCGTACTCCGCGGCGTCGAGGATCGGGGTCGAGCCGTCGGCGCTGACCTCGCGGCCGTCGGCGAAGGTGACGGTGCCACCCTCGCCCGGTGCCGCGACGGTCACGGGGCGGAAGCGCTCGGTGTGCAGCACCAGGCCGCGTGCGGAGTGGTGGGCCTCGAGCGCGTCGAGCAGCCCCGCGGGCCCGCAGGCGTACGTCGGACGCTCGGCCAGGTCGGGCACGAGCTCGTCGAGGGAGTCGACGTCGAGCAGCCCGTCGGTGTCGGTGTGCAGTTCGACCAGGCGGATCAGCCCGCGGGCGGCGTACCCCCGGATCTCCTCGGCGAAGATCACCTCCGCGCGGGAGAGCGCGGAGTGGATGAGCACGATGTCCGTGGTCGGCGGGGTGGCGCGGGAGAAGAGGTTGCGCAGCATGCCGATGACCGGGGTGATGCCGGAGCCGGCGGTGACCAGGAGCAGCTTGTCCGGGAGCGGCTGCGGGAGCACGAAGTCGCCGCCGGCCTGGGCCAGGCGCAGCATCGTGCCGGGGGCGGTGCGGTGGACCAGGTGGTTCGAGACGGTGCCGCCCTCGATCGCCTTGACGGTGATCGAGATCGAGCCGTCGGCGCGGGGGCCGTGGGTCAGGGAGTAGGTGCGCCACAGGCGCACGCCCTCGACGTCGACGCCGACCCGGACGTACTGCCCGGGCACGTGGCCGGCCCAGTCGCGGCCCGGCTTGATCACCAGGGTGGCGGACTGGGCGGTCTCGGGGAGCACCTCCAGCACGCGGCCGGAGAGCTCGGCGCCGCGGCGCAGCGGGTGAAAGTGGTCGAGCAGGTCGTCGAGGTCGAGCGGAGTGACCGCGGACTCGGCCACCGAGCGAGCGGCGGTCCGGACGCGCTCCCGCAGCGTCCGGCCGAGGCCGGCGGGTCGTCCGCCCGCGCCGGCGGGCAGGTGTGCGGTGGTCATATCCACCATGGTACTGGCCTGATGGGGGTAACGTCCTGTGCCAGTGACGTGAACCTGCCCCGGGTTCTTGTTCGCTGCGAACAAAGGAGGCGGCGTGGCCCGCGACCTGCCCCGGCGTACGGCGGACCACGGCCTGGTCCTGGCACCGCAGGCCGCGGCCCGGATGCGCGCGGACCTCCCGCGGGTCGCCGAGCAGGTCGTGGCCGCGATCATCGACGAGGTGCCGGCCTACGAGAACGCCCTGTCCGGCTCGATGGGCGACACGATCCGCAGCGCGGTGCAGCTGGCGCTGGGCGGGTTCCTCTCCCTGGCCAGCGGGCGCCGCGGCACCGACCCGCGCACCCCGACAGCACCCGCGGTGGAGGGCGCCTACCAGCTGGGCCGGGGCGAGGCGCGCAGCGGCCGCAGCACCGACGCCCTGCTCTCGGCCTACCGGATCGGCGCCCGGGTCTCCTGGCGCGAGCTGTCCACCGCCGCCATCGAGGCGGGCATGGACGCCGAGGCCGTGGGCGGCTTCGCCGAGCTGACCTTCGCCTTCATCGACGAGCTGTCGGCCGCCTCCGCCGCCGGGCACACCGACGAGCTGGCCACCAGCGGGCGCGTGCGGCAGCGGCTGCTGGAGCGGGTGGCCCGGCACCTGCTCGACGACTCGACCGCCGAGGCCACGCTCGAGGCCACGGCCGCCGCGGAGTGGGAGCCGCCCACCACCCTGACCGCCGTGCTGGTGCCGGAGTCGCAGGCCCGCCCGGTGCTCGGCGCGGTCAGCGCCGCGACCATCGAGGTCCCCGAGGTGCCCGGGATCGAGGGGGTCGAGCTGCTGCTCGTGCCGGACGCCCACGGCCGCGCCCGCGCCGGCCTGCTGCGGGCCGTGCGCGACCGCGAGGCCGTCGTGGGGCCCGCGCGGCCGTGGCTGGAGGTGCGCTCGTCGTACGACCGGGCGGTGCGGGCCCGGGAGGCCGGGCTCGGCCCCGACACCGAGGCCGACCTGCCGAGGCTGGTGCTGGACGCCGACCCCGAGGCGCGCGCCGACCTGCGCGCCCAGGTCCTGGCACCGCTCGCCGACCTGCGGCCCGCGCAGGCCGAGAAGCTCACCGAGACGCTGCGCTCGTGGCTGCTGCACCACGGCCGCCGCGAGGACGTCGCGGCGGAGCTGTTCGTGCACCCGCAGACGGTGCGCTACCGGATGCAGCAGCTGCGCGAGCTGTACGGCGAACGGCTGGACGACCCAGGCACGGTGCTGGCGCTGACCATCGCCCTGGCGTGAGCGCGTCGGCTCGAGCGCGCCGCCCGGGCGCCTTCACCCGGTCGGTGCCCCGGGCGGCGGCGGGTACGTTCGCGCCATGCGAGCCCTTCCCCGAGCCCTGCCCCGCCTCCTGGCCGCCACGGTCCTGTCCGTCGCCCTGGTCGGGTGCGGCGAGGACGCCTCCGAGCAGCCCTCCGGCTCCGGGTCGGACTCGCCCTCGGCCTCGGACCCCGCCACGACGGATGCGTCCGAGGATGCCTCCGCGACCGCCGAGTACCCCCGCTACGTCGCGATCGGCGACTCCTACACCTCCGCGCCCCTGGTGCCCGAGACCGACCCCCAGGACGGCTGCCTGCGCTCGAGCGGCAACTACCCCTCGCTGGTGGCAGCCGCGCTCGAGGGCACCCAGCTCGAGGACGTCAGCTGCGCCGGCGCCGACACCACCTCGCTGATCGGGGTCCAGCGGACCTTCGACGGCCTGAGCCGCCCGCCGCAGCTGCAGGCGGTCACCGAGGACACCTCGCTGGTGACGGTCTCGATCGGCGGCAACGACTTCGGCCTCTTCTCGACCTTCGTCGGCGGGTGCGCCCAGGTCGCCTCGACCGACCCCGAAGGCAGCCCCTGCACCGACGTCGCCTCCGAGGACGGCCCGGAGGTGCTGGCCAAGATCGAGGAGCGGATCTCCTCGGTCGTCCAGGGCGTCCGTGGGCGGGCGCCCGAGGCCCGGATCCTCGTCGTCGGCTACCCGCAGATCGTCCCGCAGGGCGACCGCGCCTGCCCGGCGCTGCCCATCGCCGACGGGGACCTGGCCTTCGCGCGCACCATGAACCGCGGGCTCGCCGAGGCCCTGGAGGAGGGCGCCCGCAAGGGCGGGGCGGAGTACGTCGACGCCTACGCCCTCTCCGAGGGCCACCACGTGTGCTCCGACGACCCGTGGATCGCCGGCAAGGAGACCGTCGAGGGCCAGGCGCTGGCCTTCCACCCCTTCGCCGCCCACCAGGAGGCCGTCGCCCAGGAGATCCTGCGGCTGCTGGAGCGCTGAGGCGCACCGGGCGTGCGACCACGGTCGCCGCTCTCAGGAATTTCTCAACAGGGATCTCCACATCCCGTGGAGATCCCACCCATCCGGGTGGTCGGGCGGGTCCGAAGCACGGACACAGGTTGAGCACATCGACACCCCTACTCGGAAAGGTTCCACCATGTCCTTCCTCCGCCGTACCGCCGCCCTCGGCTCCGTGGCCGCCCTCGCCGTCACCGGCGCCCTCGCGACCTCGGCCCCGGCCTCCGCCGACGAGACCGACACCAGCCTCGCCGAGGTCCTGGCCGCCGACGGCAACAAGTTCGACCGCAACCAGCGGGACTTCGACGTGCTCGACCGCGTCGTGCGGGTGGTGCTGGCCGCCAAGCCCGACAGCCCCGTGGCCCTGCTGGCCGACGGCACCCAGACACTGACCGCGTTCGCGCCGACCGACCTGGCCTTCCGCCGTCTGGCCCGCGACCTCGTCGAGCCCGCCGCCGGCCAGAGCGAGCGCAAGGCGTTCAAGGCCCTCGCCGGTGCGGTCGACGTCGACACCATCGAAACCGTCCTGCTCTACCACGTGGTGGCCGGCTCCAAGCTCGACTCCACCGCGGTCGTCGCCGCTGACGACCAGGCCGTCGAGACCGCCCAGGGCGGCTCGGTCACCGTGCGCGTCGACGGCTCGAAGATCACCCTCGAGGACGCCGACGCCTCCGACGCCGACCCCCGCGTGACGGTCACGGACATCAACGCCCAGGCCAACCAGCTGGCCCACGCCATCAACCGCGTGCTGCGCCCCGTCGACCTGCCCTGATCCATCCCCCGGGCACTGGCCCGGACGGTCGCCCTCCCTCGACCGTCCGGGCCAGTGCTGCGTCCGGGCCAGTGCTGCGTCCGGGCCCGTGCTGCTCGGGCCGGGAGGGCCCGGCTCACTCGAAGCGCAGGCCGCTCGTGAGCCGGTCCAGCAGGTCGGCGAGGCCGTCGCGGTCGCGCTCGCGGCCGATCACGGCGACGTACGCCGAGGCGACCTCCTCGCCCGGCGGCGCGACGAACTGCTCCATCGCCACCCGGCGGTAGCCGTCGGCGACGTAGGAGACGACGAGCGCGTCGAAGGAGCGCGACTCCAGGGTGAGGTCCTCGATGCCGCTCGCGGTCGAGAGCGCCTCGAGCCGGGCGTCCAGCTGGGCCGGCACGGAGAGGTACTGGTTGCCGACCAGGCGCACGCGCACGAAGTACCCGCCGGCGGTGACGTCCGTGGGCGGCTCGGGGTAGAACCGGGTCTCGCCGGCGGTGGCGTCGGAGCGCACCCAGCCGCGCGGCACGGGCAGCGACACCGAGAACGGACTGGTGCCCACGACCGCCCGCGCGGTGGGGAGCCCCGGTCGCAGCGGCGGGTCGTCGGGGTCGGGGAGGACCCGCAGCACGGGGTCGCGCGGGTACGCCGGGTCGGCGGCCGCGACGGGTACGGCGTCGACGAGCAGCGGCTGCGGGGTCTCGCGCCCGGCGGCGTACCCCAGGGCCGCGCCAGCGGCCGCGAGCAGGACGACCGCGAGCGCCGCCAGCCCGAGCCTGCGTGCGTCCACGGGCGTCACCGTAACCGGGTCCGCGCGCCCGGCCCACGGCGGTTTTCGGGTCGCGACCCGGTGGTGCCTATCGTCGCGCCCATGAGCAGCCTGATCCTGCGCGGCGCGCGCCTGGTCCCGGTGACCACCGAGGCTCCCGCCGACCCCGTCGACGTCCTCGTCGTGGACGGTCGCGTCAGCGCCGTCGGGCCCACGCTCGAGCGGCCCGCCGGGGTCGAGGAGGTGCGCGCCGACGGCCGCTGGCTGGTGCCGGGGCTGTGGGACCAGCACGTGCACCTGGCCCAGTGGACGCTGACCTCCGGACGGCTCGACCTCGCCGGCGCGCGGTCCCCCGAGGACGCCACGGCCCTGGTGGCCGCACGGGTGGCCGAGTACCCCGACCTCCCCGTCATCGGCTGGGGCCACCGCTCGGCCGGCTGGGAGCGCGAGGTGACCGTCTCCGAGCTCGACGCGGTCTCCGGGGACACCCCGGTCGTGCTGATCTCCGGCGACGCCCACCACGCCTGGCTCAACACCCCCGCCCTGCTGCACCTCGCCCTGCCGGTGCGCGACTCGGTGGTGCGCGAGTCCGAGTGGTTCGCGGCGATGGCCCGGCTCTCCACGCTCATCGGCGACGACGGCACCAGCCCGGAGGCCTACCGCCGCACCCTCGACCACGCCGCGTCCATGGGTGTCGTCGGGCTCGCGGACTTCGAGTGGTCCGGCGGCGTGCCGGAGTGGCAGGAGCGGTGGGCCGAGGGTGCCGACGTGCTGCGGGTCCGGATGGCGACGTACGCCGAGGGGCTCGACGACGTGCTCGCTCGCGGCCTGCGCACGGGCGACCCGCTGGTGCCCGGCGACGACCGGCTGGTCATGGGGCCGCTGAAGATCATCAGCGACGGCTCGCTCAACACCCGCACGGCGTGGTGCTGCGAGCCGTACGGCGACGCGTACCGCCTGGAGTACCCCTCCGGCCAGCCCAACCTGTCGGGTGCCGAGCTGCGCGCCCTGCTCGCTAAGGCCCGCGCGCACGGGCTCGAGGTGGCCACGCACGCGATCGGCGACGCCGCGGTCGCCGAGGCGCTGGCGTCCTACGCCGAGACCGGCGCGCGGGGCTCGATCGAGCACGCGCAGATGGTCAACCGTGCCGACGTGCGCGAGATGGCGCGACTGGGGATCCGGGCCAGCGTGCAGCCCGCGCACCTGCTCGACGACCGCGACCTGACCGAGCGGATCTGGGGAGAGCGGTCCGCGCGCTGCTTCGCCTTCCGGTGGATGCTCGACGACGGCGTGGAGCTCGCGCTCGGTTCCGACGCCCCGGTCAGCCCGCTGGACCCGTGGCTGGCGATGGCCGCCGCGGTCCACCGCTCCGGCGACGAGCGCGAGGCCTGGCACGGGGAGCAGGCGCTGACCCCGCTCGAGGTCCTACGCGCCTCGGTCGACGGTGCCGGGACGGTCGGGGTCGGGTCGCTCGGTGACCTCGCGCTCCTCGACCACGACCCGCTGGCGGCGTACGACACCCCCGCGGAGGCGGCCACTCACCTCCGCTCCGTCACCGTCGCCGCCACCTGGGTCGCCGGGCGGCAGGTCCACTCCACCCTCGACGACTGAACGACCGGTCCCGGGGGCGCGCTGACTCGTCAGATGCCGCGGGTGGTGACGGAGTCGAGGACGCGGTTGGCGGTGGCGGTGTCGGGGCTGCGGACCTGCACCCACAGGACCCGGTCGGCCGCGACCTGGACGACCCGCTCGACGGTCACGCCACCGGGGCAGCCGGAGTGGACGACAGTGCGGGAGGGCTGGGTGCGGGAGCCGGAGTACGGCGGGGCGGCGGAGTCGCACTCGTGGTGGCCCGGCATCCGCTCGGGCAGGTCCGTGCCGGGCATCAGGGCGAGGAAGACCCCGTGGCCGGTCGAGCGGTCCTCGGTCCAGCCGGCCTCGGAGCCGACCGACAGCGCGGGGTAGGTCCCGTCGTCCTGCGGTGCGGTCCAGCCGGCCTCGCCGGTGACCCGGGTCCAGCCGCCGGGCACCTCGGCCTCGAGGGTCCCCGAGGCGTCGGTGACCACGGTGAGGTCCGGGACCCGCTCGTCGGCCAGCGCCCGGGCACCCGCAAAGGCGCCGACGGCCGCTGCCGCCCCGAGGAGCAGGGCTGCGGCGGCGTACGGCCAGCGTGGTCCCGACGCCCGCTCGCCACTGGTGCTCGCCGCACCTCGACCGCCGGTCCCGCCGGTCCCACCGGGGTCGACGGCGGCGCCGAGCGAGGGCGCCGGGCCGGCGTGGGTGAGGTCGGGGTCGAGCGGCAGCCACGGCAGGGTCGGGCCGTCGACGGGGCAGCCGAGAGCGTCCTCGACGGCGGCCACGAAGGTCGCCACGTCGGGCCAGCGCTCCTCGCGCTCGCGCGCCAGCGCCCGGCGTACGACGGCGTCGACCGCGGCCGGGTGGCCCGGCAGCGGGTCCGGGGGCGCGGGAGCGGCGGCCTGGCGCAGCGTCTCGAACCGGAAGGCCGGCCGTCCGGAGAGCAGGAGGTAGGCGAGCGCGCCGAGGGAGTACTGGTCCGCGCGCGCGTCCGGCGACTCCGCCTGCGCCTGCTCGGGGGCGACGTAGGACGGCGTGCCTGCGACCATCGTCAGTCGCGAGGAGGCGTCCAGCGCCTTGCCGAGCCCGAGGTCGCCGAGCACCGCGCGCACCTCGGCGCCGGCCGGTCCGTCGGTGGTGCGGAACAGCACGTTGGCCGGCTTCACGTCGCGGTGCAGGACCCCGCGGTCGTGCAACGCCTGCAGCCCCCACCCGACCTGGCGCAGCACCGAGAGCGCCTGCCCGGCCGTGAAGGGCTCGGCGGCGGTGATGGGCCCGCCACGCACCCGGTCGGCGAGCGTGCCCTGGTCGGCGAAGGCCATCACGAGGTAGGGCCGCCCGTCGGGCAGCTCGCCGGCGTCGTAGACCGGCACGACGTACGGCGACTCCACCCGTCGCAGGAACCGGCCCTCCTCCAGGAACCGCCGGTGCACCTCGCCGTCGTCGGCCCAGTTCTCGGCCAGGACCTTGACCGCGACCGGGCAGTCGAGCTGCTCGTCGTAGGCCAGCCAGACCGTGGCGAAGGCACCGGAGCCGAGGCGCCGCCGCACGGCGTAGCGGCCCAGCCGGGCGGGAGACTCCGTCACCGGGGCATAGTGCTCCATGGAGGTGGAGAGTGACCAGTGAGGGCCTGGGCCCCGACGACGTCGACGCGCTCGCGCGGCGCGCGCAGCAGGGCGACCGCGACGCGCTCGAGCAGCTGCTCGGCGCCGTACGCCCCCGCGCGCTCGCGGCCTGCCGCGGCGTCCTCCCGCACCTCGCGGACGCCGAGGACGCCTGCCAGGAGGCGCTGCTCAACGTGAGCCGCAAGATCGGGTCGTGGCACGGCCGCGGCCGGTTCACCACCTGGCTGCACGCGGTCTGCGTCAACAGCGCCCGCTCGACCTACCGCCGGCTCAAGAACCAGGCCACGCCCGCTGACCTGATGGAGCCCGGCACCCGCCTCGACCGCCCGGACCCCCGCACCACGAGCGTCATCGCCGGCACCCGGCTGGACCTGCTCGAGGCGATGGAGGTGCTCGAGCGCGACCACCCGCAGCTGGTCGAGCCGCTGCTGCTGCGCGACGTGCACGGCTTGCCGTACGACGAGATCGCCGCCCTGCTCGAGGTGCCGCTCGGCACCGTCAAGGCGCGGATCCACCACGGCCGCAAGCTGACCCGCCCCCTGCTGGCGGCCGACGCGTGAACCGGGCCCGCCGGGTCGCCCTGGTGGCCGCCCTCGGCCTCGCCCTCTCCGGCTGCACCGCGGGTGACCCGGACTCCGGGGTCGAGGTCCTCGACGACACCGCCGCCGTCGCGCTGGAGCCCGTCGCGCTCGGCGAGCTCCCCGACCTCGACGACCCGGCCCTGGACGCCTCGACCAGCCGGCCGCGCCGCGACCCGGTCTACCCCGCGGTCGGGCACCCGGTCCTCGACACCCTCCACCACGACCTCGACCTCGCGTGGGACCCCGAGCAGCGGCTGCTCACGGGGCGCCAGACCGTCCTCTTCCGCGCCGCCCGCGACGGCCGCCAGGTGGTGCTCGACCTCAGCCCCACCCTGGAGGTCAGCAGCACCCGGGTCGACGGGGAGCCGGTCGCCTTCGACCGCAGCGGCAACGACCTGCTCGTGCGCTACTCGGTCGAGGAGGGCGCTCGGCACGCGCTCGAGGTGGAGTACTCCGGGACCCCGCGCCCCGTCCCGGCGCCCACCACCCGCGGCGACTTCAGCACCAACGGCTGGACGACCACCGAGGCCGGCGACACCTGGACGATGCAGGAGCCGACGGGCGCGCACAGCTGGTACGCCGTCAACGACCAGCCTGCCGACAAGGCGACCTACGACATCACCATCTCGGTCCCGAGCCCGCGCGTCGGGGTCGCCAACGGCGAGCTGGTCTCCCGCACCGACGCCGACGGCGTGACCACGACCCGGTGGGTCATGGACCGGCCGATGGCGTCGTACCTCGCGACGATCGCGACGGGTGAGTACGCCGTCAGCGACGCCGTCTCCAGCAGCGGCGTGCCGCTGTCGTACTGGGTGCCGGTCGGCGCCGAGGACCGCGTCGACGCCGAGGCGGGGCTGGCCGAGGCCGACCGCGGCCTGGCCTGGCTGGAGGAGCGGCTCGGGCCCTACCCCTTCGACAGCCTGGGGTTCCTGTTCGTGGAGTCGCAGTCGGGCATGGAGACCCAGGGCATGGTCACCCTGGGCATGACCGACTACACGACCTCCACGCCCGTGCTCGTGCACGAGATCGCGCACCACTGGTGGGGCAACCTCCTGGGGCCCGAGACCTGGCGCGACCTGTGGATGAACGAGGGCATGGTGATGTACCTCCAGGGGCTGTGGCAGGCCGAGGAGGAGCCCTACTCCCTCGAGGAGCTGCTCGACTTCTGGGCCCAGGACGAACCGGCTATGCGCGCGGAGTCGGGGCCGCCCGCGGCGTACGACCCGGCCACCTTCGGCGAGGGCAACGCCTACTACTCCGGGGCGCTGATGTGGCACGAGGTCCGCGAGCTGCTCGGCGACGAGCTGTTCTGGCGACTCGTGCGGGAATGGCCGGCCTCCCGCCCCTACGGCACCGCGTCGTACGACGACGTCGTCGCGTGGTGGTCGACCGAGGCGGGACGGGACCTCGGGCCGGTCTTCGACGCCTGGTTGCTCGGGACCGACTCCCCTCCCCGCTGACCCGTCACGCCACGTGGGAGGCGACCATCCCCCGGTGCATGACCCGGTCGCCGACGACGGCGGAGTGGTCGGCGCGGTGGAGCACGCAGGCGTTGTCCCAGAGCACCACGTCGCCGGGGGCCCAGCGGTGGGCGAGGACGTTGTCGGGGCGGGACCGGTCGGGCCGGGCGGTGTGGCCCGGCACGTCGGTCGTTAACCACCTGAGCCGCGGCTGCTCCGCCCCCGACGGGTGAGTCGGGCGTGTCGCGGGGGCGATCGGGGGTAGTCCCTCCCGCCGTCCGCCCACCGCGAACATCCCTTCCCCAGGCGCGGGCGCCGGGCGAGGGTGGCGGCATGAGGATCCTGGTGCTGGGCGGGACGCTGTTCCTGTCGCGGGCGGTGGCGGTCGAGGCGCTGGCGCGCGGGCACGAGGTGGTGTGCGCGGCCCGCGGCGCCTCCGGGTCGGTGCCCGAGGGGGCCGAGCTGGTGCCGTTCGACCGCACGGGCGAGGTGCCGGCCGACCTGGCGACGCGGGAGTTCGACGCGGTCGTCGACGTGGCCCGGACGCCGTCGTGGGTGCGTCGCGCGGTGGCCGCCTGGCCCGGGGCGCACTGGACCTTCGTGTCCACGATCAACGTCTACGCCGACGAGACGACCCCCGACGGCACCCCGGCGACCCTCACCCTGCGCGACCCGCAGCCCGAGGACGTCGACCTCAGCGAGCAGCCCGACGCCTACGGGCCGATGAAGGTCGCGTGCGAGCAGCTCGTCCGCGACGGGGTCGAGCGCTCCTTCGTGGTCCGCCCCGGGCTGATCGTGGGCCCCGGCGACCCGACGGGCCGCTTCACCTACTGGCCGGCCAGGTTGGCCGGCGTCGAGCCCGCCGAGGAGGTGCTGGCCGGCGGCCTGCCCACCGACACCGTGCAGGTCATCGACGTCCGCGACCTCGCCACGTGGATCGTGCGCGCGGCCGAGGACGGTCTCACCGGCACGTTCGACGGCGTGGGTCCGGCCATGGCGATCGGCGACCTGCTGACCGACTGCACCATCGGGCTCGATGTCACCCCGGCCTGGGTCTGGGCCGGCGACGACGAGCTCGCGGCGGCCGGCGTGCAGCCGTGGTCGGGGCCGCGGTCGCTCCCGCTGTGGTTGCCGCGACCGGCGTACGACGGGATGCTCGCCCACGACTGGACCCCCTCGCAGGCCGCCGGTCTCACGGTGCGCCCCCTCGCCGAGACCGCGCGCGACACCCTCGCCTGGCTGCGCGCGACCCCGGACGCCGTCGTCACCGGGCTGACCCGCGAGGAGGAGGCCGAGGTGCTGGCCTCGCTCTCCTAGCGCCGGTCGGGCAGGTGAGCCCTGGCGAGAGGTCGTCGGCGCTCGCCGCTCGACCGACACGCGTGGGACCGCTCGCCGGCGCTCGCTGCTCGACCACCGGGCCCGGATGATCCAGGCAGCGGCCTACCCTCCGTCCATGGCCGACCGACTCAGCGCCGCCGACCTCATCGACCTCGTGCTCGACGAGGGGTCGTGGTCCTCGTGGGACGAGCCGCCGGCGTACGGCGAGATCTCCGAGGCGTACGCCGCCGACCTGGCCAAGGCTCGCGAGAAGGCGGGGACCGACGAGTCGGTGCTGACCGGCGAGGGTCTGCTGCGCGGGCGGCGGGTGGCGGTGCTGGTCGGCGAGTTCGGGTTCCTGGCCGGCTCGATCGGGCGGGCCACCGCCGACCGACTGGTCGCCGCGATCCGCCGCGCGACCCACGAGGGGCTGCCGCTGCTGGCCGCGCCGATCTCCGGCGGCACCCGGATGCAGGAAGGGACGCCTGCCTTCGTGCAGATGGTGCGGATCGCCGAGGCGGTCATGGCGCACCGCGGCGCGGGCCTGCCCTACCTCGTCTACCTCCGCAACCCCACCACCGGTGGGGTCATGGCGTCGTGGGGCTCGCTCGGGCACGTGACGGTGGCCGAGCCGGGTGCCCTGGTGGGGTTCCTGGGGCCGCGGGTCTACCAGGCGCTCTACGGCGAGGAGTTCCCCGAGGACGTGCAGACCTCCGAGAACCTCTACGCCCGCGGCATCATCGACGCCGTCGTCGCGCCCGAGGACATCCCCGACATCCTCGACCGGGCGCTGCGGGTCATGCGCCCGCCCGCACCGCTCGACGCCCCCGACCCCGGCGACGAGCCGGTGCCCGACGTCGACACCTGGGACGCCGTCACCCGCTCGCGCGACACCGGCCGCCCCGGCGTACGCCGACTGCTGAGGTACGCCGCCAGCGACGTCGTCCCCCTCAACGGCACCGGCCAGGGCGAGTCCGACCCGGGGCTGCTCATCGCGCTGGTGCGCTTCGGCGACGTGCCATGCGTGTTCCTCGGCCAGGACCGTCGCGGCCAGACCGCCGCGCACCCGCTCGGGCCCGGGGCGCTGCGCGAGGCCCGGCGCGGGATGCGGCTGGCCTCCGAGCTCGGGCTGCCGCTGCTCACGGTGATCGACACCGCCGGGGCTGCGCTGTCGATGGACGCCGAGAACGGCGGTCTGGCCGGCGAGATCGCACGCTGCCTCGGCGACCTCGTCACCCTCGACGCCCCGACCCTGTCGCTGATGCTCGGCGAGGGCAACGGCGGCGGCGCGCTCGCGCTGCTCCCCGCCGACAGGGTCGTCGCCGCCCAGCACGCCTGGCTCTCCCCGCTGCCGCCCGAGGGCGCCTCCGCGATCGTCCACCGCGACACCGCCCACGCCCCCGAGATGGCCCGCGCCCAGAAGGTCCGGGCCCTGGACCTGCACGCGCTCGGCGTCGTGGACCGGGTCGTGGCCGAGAAGCCCGACGCCGCCGAGGAGCCGGAGGAGTTCTGCCGCCGGGTCGGCGCGGTCCTGGCCCACGAGCTGGCGGGGCTGCTCGCCCGTGGCCCCGGCTCGCCCTCGGACCGGGCGGCGCGGTACGCCGGCTGAGGCGGGGTCGGGCTCCGGCCGGCCAGCGGGACCGTTGTGAGGTTCAGCGGCCCCCCGCTGAACCTCACGGTCCACCGCTGAAGCTGCATCGGCGGAGCATCAGGTCCAGCGGCCCCCCGCTGAACCTCACACCGTCGGCGCCCGACTTCCCGCCGCGGACACCCGGCAGACCTTGCCTCCACCCGGTTGACTTGCGCCCATGACCCGACCCCGTGCCGCGCTGGCCACCGCTGCCGCGCTGGCTCTCGGGGGCGCCCTCCTCCTCCCGGGCGCGAGCGCCGCCCAGCCGCTCCCGACCCAGCCGCTCCCGACCCAGCCCCGGGTCGACCAGGTCCTCGAGCAGTCAGACGACCAGCCCGCGGCCGCGCCCACCGAGGTGACGGCGACCGAGGCGATGGTGCGGGTCGGTCCCGAGCCCGACGGCCAGCCGGTGCGGATCGACACCACGACGTACGTCCCGGCCGGCGAGGGGCCGCACCCGGCGGTGCTGGCGACCCACGGCTTCGGCGGCAGCAAGGCCGACCTCGACGGGCTGGGGCGACGGCTCGCCGCCCAGGGGTACGTCGTGCTGGCCTACTCCGCCCGCGGGTTCGGCGACTCCGGCGGCCGGATCCACGTCGCCGACCCGGACTTCGAGGTCGCCGACGCCCGAGTCCTGATCGACGAGCTCGCCGAGCGCGACGACGTCCTGCGTGACGGACGGGACGACCCGCGGGTGGCCGCGGTGGGGGCGTCGTACAGCGGGGCGCTGGCCCTGATGACCGCCGCCACCGACGACCGGGTCGACACCGTCGTCGCGGCGATCACCTGGAACGACCTGGCCGAGGCGTTCTTCCCGCAGGCCGCGCGCAGCCGGGGGCCGGGGCCGTTCAAGCAGCTGTGGGCGTCGCGGTTCTTCCTCGGCACCGCCCCCCGGCCGGGCGACCGGCAAGGGGCCACCGACCCCGTCTGCGGCCGCTTCGACCAGGAGATCTGCGAGCTCTTCCTCGACGCCTCGCGCACGGGCGAGCCGAGCGAGGCGCTGCTCGGGATGCTGGCCGCGCACAGCCCGGCGCCGTTCCTGGAGGACCTCGCGGCCCCGACGTACCTCGTCCAGGGCCTCGCCGACTCCCTCTTCGGCACCGACCAGAGCGACGCGACGGCCGCGGCGCTCACCGAGCGCGGCACCCCCGTGGCCGTGCGGTGGACCGAGGGCGGTCACGACGCCTTCGCGACCTCGGTGCTCGACGAGGCGGCCGGGCTCGAGCGGTGGCTCGACCACTACCTCGACCCCGCCCGCGACCCGCGCGGCAGCGACGGGTCGGACCTCCCGCTGCCGCCGTTCTCCTACTCCGTGCCGCCGGCCCCGGGTCGTGAGCGCGACGAGCCGCAGGACTTCACGACCCCCGACCTGCCCCTGCCGTCGTACGACGAGGTGCCGCTCGACCCCGAGCCGCGACCGGTGCTGAACCCGCCCGGCGGCGTGCCGGCCTCGCTCACCACCGTGCCCGGCACCGGCGACGCCCTGGTCGACGCCGTGACCGACGCGGTCTCGACCTACCCGCTGGCCGCCCTGCCCGGGCAGTCAGTCGCCTTCGACACCGAGCCGCTGGAGTCCGAGCGGGTCCTCGTGGGCGCGCCCCGGGTCAGCCTCAGCGTCACCTCGAGCGCACCGACCAGCACGCTCTTCCTCAGCCTGTGGCAGGTCACCCCCGACGACACCGCCGTGCTGACCCGCCAGCTGGTCGCGCCGGTGCGGATCGCCACGACCCCGGGCGAAGCCCGCACCGTCGACGTTGACCTCGCCGGCGGCACCTGGCGGGTGCCCGCGGGCAGCCGGCTGCGCGTGCTCGTCACCACGACCGACCAGACCTACGCCTCCCCGCGCGCGGCCCGTGCCGACGTCGTCACCGTCGACCGGCTCCGGCTGCCCTCGGTCGCCGGCACCCCGGTCGACGGCGGGTCCGGCGGCCCGGACGCCGAGGTCGTGGGGCTCCTGGTCGCCCTGGGCGTGCTCCTGGCCGCCTCGGTCCTCGTGCCGCTCGTGCGACGCCGGGGCCGGGCCACCGCCCCCGACCCCGCGCTCGCCGACGTACCGCTCGTCGTCGAGGGCCTGGTCAAGACCTACGCCGACGGCCACCGCGCGGTCGACGACGTCTCCTGGACCGCCGGCCGCGGCCAGGTCGTCGGCCTGCTCGGCCCCAACGGCGCCGGCAAGACCACGACCCTGCGCATGGTCATGGGCCTCATCCGTCCCGACTCCGGACGCGTGCACGTGCTCGGGGAGCAGGTCCACCCCGGCTCGCCCGTGCTGGCGCGGGTCGGTGCCCTGGTCGAGGGCCCGGGCTTCCTGCCGCACCTCACCGGCCGGCAGAACCTCCACGCCTACTGGGCCGCCACCGGCCGCCCCGAGGAGGAGGCGCGCTTCGAGGAGGTGCTCGAGGTCGCGGCGCTCGGCGGCGCGGTCGAGCGGCCCGTGCGCACCTACAGCCAGGGCATGCGCCAGCGGCTCGGGATCGCGCAGGCGATGCTCGGCTTCCCGGAGGTGCTGGTGCTCGACGAGCCGACCAACGGCCTCGACCCGCCGCAGATCGCCGGGCTGCGGCCGATCCTGCAGCGCTACGCCGCCGCCGGCCGCACCGTCATCGTCTCCAGCCACCTGCTCGCCGAGGTCGAGATGACCTGCTCGCACGTCGTGGTCATGCACGCCGGCCGCGTCGTCGTGACCGGCACGGTGGCCGAGCTGGTCGACAGCGCCGGCACCACGCTGCTCACGCTCGCGCCCGGCTCGGACCCCGACCCGGTCGCCGACGTCGTACGCCGCCAGCCCGGCGTCTCCGACGTCGAGGTGCTGCCCGCGGAGGAGGCGGAGGGCGCGACCGAACCGGTCGGGCCACGGCTGGTCGTCACTGCCGACCTGCCCCGCGCCGACGTGGTGCGGCTCGTCGCCGGCAGCGGCGCGGACCTCGTGGCGGTCAGCAGCCGCCGCCAGCTCGAGGAGGTCTTCCTCGGCGTGATCGCCGAGGCCACTTCCTCGGGCGGCTCGAACGACGACCTGAGGCAGGTGCGCGCCCGATGACTGCTCCGACCCCGACCCCCACCACTGCCCCCGCCGCGACCCGGCTCCCCGGCAGGCCCCTGACCCTGCGCGCGGAGACGGCCCGTCAGCTGCGCCGGCGCCGGACCCTGTGGACCTTCGGCCTGCTGCTCGCCCTCCCGCTGATCATCGTCGGCGCCTTCGCACTGGGCGACGGCGACGGCGGTGGCGGGGACGACCGCTTCGTCGACCTCGCGACCAGCGGCGCGGCCAACTTCGCCGTCTTCACCACCGCGGTCTCGGCCTCGTTCCTGCTCCTGGTGGTCGCGGCTCTCTTCGTGGGCGACTCGCTGCCCTCGGAGGCGTCGTGGTCCACGTTGCGCTACCTCCTGGTCGCGCCGGTCCCGCGCTCCCGGCTGCTGGCGACCAAGCTCGTGATCGGCCTGGTCAGCACGGCGCTCGCTGTCGTGGTGCTGATCGGCTGGTCGCTGCTGGTGGGGCTGGTCTTCTACGGGGCCGACGCGTTCACCGGCCTCGACGGCAGCACGCTGGGGTGGGGGACCTTCGCCGGCCGGATCGCGCTGATCGCGGCGTACCTCGTCGTCATCCTGCTCCCCGTCGGCGCCATCGCCTTCTGCCTCGGCGTGCGCACCGACGCCCCGCTCGCCGCGGTCGGCGGGGCGGTCCTGGTCACCATCGTCAGCGCGATCCTCGACCAGATCGAGAACCTCGGCTCCTTGCGCAACGCCCTTCCCCTCCACGACGCCTCCGCGTGGTTCGGGCTGCTGCGCCAGGACGTCGTCTGGGACGACCTGGTCGACGGGACCCTCTGGTCGCTGGTCTACGCCGTCGGGTTCACGGCGCTGGGGTTCGTGCTCTTCGCGCGCAAGGACGTGCTGAGCTGAGGGTGGGGTCGGGTCTGTGAGTTTCAGCGGGGCCGTGTGAGGTTCAGCGGGGCGCCGCTGGACCTCACGCCGCACCGATGCAGCTGCACCGGGGGACCGTGAGGTTCAGCGGGGCCCCGATGAACCTCAACGCGCGAGCAACTAGAACGCGTTACAGTCCCGCGCATGACCGACGCCCGGCACCAGCGCACCCACGTCGTGACCGGAGCGGCGTCGGGGATCGGGCGCGCGACGGCCGCGATGCTGCGCGAGCGGGGGCACCGGGTCATCGGGGTCGACCTGCGCGAGGGCGAGGGCGTCGACGTGGCTGCCGACCTGGGTACGCCGGAGGGCCGGGCGGCCGCGGTCGCCGGCGTCCAGGGGCTGACCGACGTCGTCCACGGGCTGGTGCCGGCCGCGGGGCTGGCGGGTCGCACGGGCGTGCCGGGCGACCTGGTGGTGTCGGTGAACTTCTTCGGCGCCGTCGCGATGGTGACCGGGTTGCACCCGCAGCTGCAGGCGGCCGCGGAGCGTGACGGCGACGCGGCCGTCGTCTTCCTGGCGAGCAACTCCATCACCGGCATGCCCGGCTGGAACGTCCCGACCGTCGAGGCCTGCCTGCGCGGCGACGAGGCTGCGGCCCGGGCCGAGGCCGCGAAGGTCGACTCGGTCATGGTCTACCCCTCCAGCAAGGCCGGCCTGGCCTGGTGGGCCCGTCGCGAGGGCGTGAAGCCGGAGTGGGCCGGTGCGGGCATCCGGCTCAACTCCGTCGCACCCGGCGCGACCGAGACCGCGATGGTCGAGCAGATGCGCGCCGACCCGCTGCTCGGCACCGCCATCGACGCCTACCCCACCGCGATCGGCCGCACCGGCCGCCCGGAGGAGGTCGCCGCCCCCATCTGTTTCCTGCTCTCACCCGAGGCCACCAACATCGTCGGCGCCTGCCTGTTCATCGACGGCGGCACCGACGCGATGCTGCACCCCATGGCGCCCGAGGGCTGGGAGGTCGGCCCGGTCGCGTTCGGCTGATCCGGCGGACCGGCGGGTCCTTGTGTGGCGCTCCGGTTCAAGCAGGTTGAACCGGGGCACCACGTAGAGCCACTCAGGGACAGTCGACGTAGGCCCCGAGGAGCCCGACGTCCAAAGTCTGGTCCGAGGAGGTGCTCCACCCCGTCCCGGTCAGCGAGCCGGTGACCCGCAGCGTGATCGTGTCGCCGAGCAGCGAGGACAACAACGACGGGTAGACCTCCGCAGAGCTGTTGCCGGAGACGTCGACCGGGTCCCCCGTCTCGACGACGACGGCGGTGTACGTCAGGGTGGTCGGCCAGCCGCTGGGCACCCACGAGACGGTCGCCGCGCTGCTCAGCAGCGGACCGGTGCTTTCGTCGCAGTCGAGCGTGGGCGGCGTGAGCGCGCCGGTCGCCAGGGTCGAACCCGACACGGCCGAGGTGTCGGTCCAAGCTGCGAGCGTCGTACGACCCGGGGCAACCAGGAGCGTCGAGCCCACGACGAGCCCGACCAGCACGGGTCCCACCGCCATGCCTCTCACGGAACTGCCTGGGTCGCGGTCACCTGGAAGGACGGTGCGTAGGTCTGGGACTGGGTCGGGTTGCCGGCAGCGGCGTCGAGGGCGAGCAGAACACAGAACGTGAGCGACCCGCCCGGTGCGATGGGGTCGCTGGGGCCGAGGACCGGGGTCGGGGCGACCGGGAGCGCGGCCGGGCCGTAAGTGGTGGTCGTCCCGGCGCACTCCTCCTCCCGCGGGTAGGTCGCGCTGACCGTGCTCGCGGCGCCCCCGCTGCGCACCGTCGCCAGCACCGCCGTCCGCATCGCCTCGCTGCTCGCCGACACCTCGCTGGCGATGGAGACCGTGAACGGCGTCGTCCCCGCGTTGCTGATCGTCAGCGACTCCGCCGTGCTCTCCCCCGGCGCCAGGTCGCTGATCGAGAGCGCCGTCCACGTGTAGGAGTCCTGGCTCTCGACCTCCAGGTCCAGCGAGCCGGAGGTGATCGTGGCGCCCGACACCGTGGCGGCGTCGGTCCAGTACGCCTGCGTCCCCAGGCCACCTACCAGGCCGAGCGCCCCGACGAGCGCCACCACGGCGGGCGTCCACGACCTAGAGGGTCGGTCCGACTGCGGCACCCGCGTGCGCCGCGGGGCCGCATGCCGCCCGCTCACGTCACCACCCCGGCGTGCCGAGGGGGCCGAGGAGGCCGTGGGGCCCGCCTGGACCGCGAGGGCCGGTCGGCCCCCGAGCGACCCTCCTGCGCGTGCCGCACCGGGCGCGACCGCCACCCGCGCAGCAGCACCGCTGCGGCGTACAGGAAGAGCGCGCCGGCGGCGAGCTGCACCAGCAGCTGGTGCTGGTCCGGGGAGAGCAGGACGTTGAGCCGGCCGACCCACGGCACGGAGTACCAGACCTCGCCCCGCAGCTGGACCTCGCGCACCGGTTCGGCATCCGCCACGGAGTTGGCGTCGCCGCGCGTGGTCAGGACCCTCTCGCCCTCGGCGGTCCAGCCGACACCGACGACCCGGTGGGTCGCCACGGCAGGTTCGCCACTGCGCAGCTGGTATGTCACGACGTCCCCGACCCGGACGTCGGCGAGCGCGACCGGGCGCACGACGACGAGGGTGCCGGCGGGGTAGGCGGGGCTCATCGAGCCGGTGAGGACGGTGTACGGCGTGGCGCCGGCCACCCGCGGCACGAGCACCGCGAGTGTCACCAGCGCCGTCGCCCCCAGCAGCACCACCCAGGAGACGGCGCGCACGACGTGGCGCGCCATCGCCTTACGAGGTTGCGTCGGTCTGGGTGACGGTGATGGTGATGTCCTCCAGCGCGGCCTGGAGCGGAGCCGGGTTGTACTCCACCCCGCTGTTGCTCGCGTTCGTCGCGCTGGCGAAGTCGAAGTCGACGACGAGCGAGGCGATCAGCTCCTTGCCGTCGTCTGCCTCCGTGATCGCCGCCGTCGGCGTGAAGGGCGCTGGTGCCGGGGCGCCCACGTCGTCGAGCGTGAAACGGCTGCTGAAGTCCAGCTCGGCAGTGAGTGCCGTGTCGGCGCCGAAGTCGGGGGCGCTCGCGGCCACGTCGGCTTGGAGGTTGTCGCCGGTGGCATCGAGGACGTAGCTGCAGGTCTTGGTCAGGGTGTCGCCCGGAACGAGAGGGCGGGAGAAGTCGAAGGTCGCGCCCTCGTCGTTGAGCTCCCAGCCCACGCCGCAGTCGGCAGACGTGAGGTCCAGGGACCCGCCGTTGATGGTCCCGCCGGGGATGACTTCCTCGTCGGACCAGTACGCCAGCGACCCCGCACCCCCGAGCAGCAGCGCCGCACCGGTGGTCGCGGCGAGCGCGGCCTTGATCGAGTTGCGCATGGCGCTTCCCTCCCCGGGTCCGCGTGGAACCTAGGGAAGGCGGACTCCGAATGGATACGAGATCGGCCGCCTGGCACTCGACCTGAGGAGTCTCCAGTACCGGTCCAGACCAGCCGTGCACGCGCGATCGTGGAGCGGGCTCAGAACAGCAGCGCCGAGGCGGGGTCCTCCAGGATCGAGGCGACGTCGGCAAGGAACCGCGACCCCTTCTCCCCGTCCACGTGCCGGTGGTCGAAGGACAGCGCGAGGGTCGTGACGTGCCGCGGCACGATCCGGTCCTCGCCACCCTCGGAGACCACCCACGGCTTCTTGGTGATCGAGCCGAAGCACAGGATCGCGGACTCGCCCGGGTTGATGATCGGCGTGCCGGCGTCGACGCCGAAGACCCCCACGTTGGTGATCGTGAACGACCCGCCGCTCATGTCGGCCGGCTGCGTGCGGCCCTCCTTCGCGGTCGTGGTCAGCTCGCCGAGCGCCTCCGCCAGCTCGCGCAGGGTCATCGCGTCGGCGTCCTTGACGTTCGGCACGACCAGCCCGCGCGGCGTCGCGGCAGCGATGCCGAGGTTGACGTAGTGCTTGAGCACGACCTCCTGGGCCGCCTCGTCCCAGAACGAGTTGATCTCCGGCGTACGCCGGATCGCCAGCAGGCAGGCCTTCGCCAGCACCAGCAGCGGGCTGACCTTCACGTCGCGGAACTCGCGGTGCGAGCGCAGCCGCTCCACCAGCTCCACGGTGCGGGTCGCGTCGACGGTGACCCACTCGGTGACGTGGGGGGCGGAGTACGCCGAGGTCACCATCGCCTGCGCCATCATCTTGCGCACGCCCTTGATCGGCTCGCGGGTCTCGCGCGCGCCGGCCGCCCGCGGGACGTCATGCGCTGCGACCGGACGGACATCCCCTCCGGATGACGTCCCGGCGGCAGCGGCCTGCACCTGCTCGCGGGTCACGGAGCCGTGCGGGCCGGAGCCGGTCAGCGAGGTCAGGTCGACGCCGAGGTCCTTGGCCAGCTTGCGGACCGGCGGCTTCGCCAGGGCGCGTACGGCGGCAGGTGCCGCGGCCGCAGGCGGAGCCGCGGCTGGGGCAGGCGCCAGTGGGGCCTGTTCCGGCAGCTCGTCGACGTCGACGGCCGGCGAGGCGCCCGGCTCGAACGCCGCCTGCGCCTGGGCGTTGGCGGCGGCCGCGCCCGGGGTGCTGCGCCGCGCGCGGCGGGTCGGGCCGCGGTCGGCCTTGTTGCGACCCACCAGGCTCTCGCCCTCGCCGCCACCGGAGGCCGCCGGGTTGGACAGGTCGATCTCCAGCTCGGCCTCGGGCGTCGGCGTCGCCCCCGACTCGCCCGGGGGCGCCGACTCCTCGGCGCCGATGCGAATGATCGGCGTGCCCACGGGGACGGTCTCCCCCTCGGGCACGAGCAGGGCGGTCACCTCGCCGGCGTACGGCGAGGGCAGCTCGACGATCGACTTCGCGGTCTCGATGTCCACGACAATGTCGTTGACCTCGATGACGTCGCCGACCTTGACCCGCCAGGCGACGATCTCGGCCTCGGTCAGGCCCTCGCCGACGTCGGGCAGCTTGTACTCAGGCATCGCTTCTCCCCCGGATCAGAACGCGAACGTGCGGTCGACGGCGTCGAGGAGCCGGTCCAGGTCGGGGAGGAACTCCTCCTCGATCCGGGACGCGGGATACGGCGTGTCGAAGCCGCCCACGCGCAGCACCGGCGCCTCCAGGGAGTAGAAGCACTCCTCGGTCACCCGGGCGGCCAGCTCGGCACCCAGGCCGAGGTTGACGTGCGCCTCGTGCACGACGACGCAGCGGCCGGTGCGGCGCACCGACTCCAGGACCGGACCCATGTCGAGCGGGGAGAGCGTGCGCAGGTCGATGACCTCGAGCGAGCGGCCCTCGCCGGCTGCGGCCTCCGCGGCGGTCATGGCCGTGCGCACGGTCGGGCCGTAGGCCAGCACCGTCACGTCGGTGCCGCGGCGGGCGACGCGTGAGGTGAAGAGCGGCGGCGGGGCGAGCGACTCGTCGAGCTCCATCTTCTCGGCGTGGTACTGCCGCTTGGGCTCCAGGAAGATCACCGGGTCGTCGGAGGCGATGGCCTGCTGGATCATCCAGTAGCCGTCGACCGGGTTGGAGCAGGCGACCACCTTCAGGCCCGGGGTGTGCGCGAACTGCGCCTCGGGCGACTCCGAGTGGTGCTCGACCGCGCCGATCCCGCCACCGAAGGGGATGCGGATGACCATCGGCATCGGGCTGTGCCCGGCCGAGCGGTAGCGCATCTTCGCGACCTGGCACACGATCTGGTCGTAGGCGGGGTAGACGAACCCGTCGAACTGGATCTCCACCACCGGGCGGTAGCCGCGCAGCGCCAGGCCGACCGCGGTGCCGACGATGCCGGACTCCGCGAGCGGGGAGTCGATGACACGGTCCTCGCCGAAGTCCTTCTGCAGGCCGTCGGTGATGCGGAAGACGCCGCCGAGCTTGCCGACGTCCTCACCCATGAGCAGGACCTTGGGGTCGTCCTCCATCGCCTTGCGCAGGCCCATGTTGAGGCCCTTGGCGAGCGTGATCTTCTGTGCGCCGGCCATCAGTGTGTCCCTCCCACGGCAGAGCCCTCGAACGTCGCGAGGTAGTCGGCGTAGCCGTCGCGCTGCGCCGCCAGCTCCTCGGGGATCTCCGCGTAGACGTGCTCGAACATCCGCATCGGGCTCGGGTCGGCCATCGCCTTGCAGCCCTCGCGCAGGTGCGCGCCGAGCTCGTCGGCCTCGGCCTTGACCTGCTCCACCAGCCCGTCGTCGACCAGGCCGTTGCGGCGCAGGTAGACCTCCAGCCGCGCGATGGGGTCCTTGAGCTTCCAGGACTCCACGTCCGCGGAGAGCCGGTAGCGCGTGGGGTCGTCGGTCGTGGTGTGCGCACCCATCCGGTAGGTGTAGGCCTCGACGAAGGTCGGCCCCTGCCCGTCACGGGCCCGCTGGAGGGCGGCCTGCGTGACGGCGTACGTCGCCAGCACGTCGTTGCCGTCGACCCGGATGCCCGGGAAGCCGAAGCCCAGCGCGCGCTGGTAGAGCGGGATGCGGGTCTGGCGCTCGATCGGCTCCGAGATCGCCCACTGGTTGTTCTGGCAGAAGAAGACGACCGGCGCGTTGTAGGACGCGGCGAAGATGAAGGCCTCGTTGACGTCGCCCTGCGAGGACGCGCCGTCACCGAAGTGCGCGACCACCGCGGCGTCGCGGTCGGCGTCACCGGTGCCGACGACGCCGTCGCGCTGCATGCCCATGGCGTAGCCGGTGGCGTGCAGGGTCTGGGCGCCGATGACGATCGTGTAGAGCCCGAAGTTGAACTCGTGCGGGTCCCAGGAGCCGTGGTCGACACCGCGGAAGAGCCCGAGCAGCTTGAGCGGGTCGATGCCGCGGCACCAGGCGACGCCGTGCTCGCGGTAGGTCGGGAAGACGTAGTCCTGCGGGCGCAGGGCGCGGCCGGCGCCGATCTGCGCGGCCTCCTGGCCGAGCAGCTGGGCCCAGATGCCGAGCTCGCCGTGGCGCTGCAGTGCGGTGGCCTCGGTGTCGATGCGCCGGGTCAGCACCATGTCGCGGTAGAAGCCGCGGATCTGCTCGGCGGAGAAGTCGAGGTCGAACTCCGGGTGGTGGACGCGCTCGCCCTCGGGGGTCAGGAGCTGCACCAGCTCGGGGCCGCCGTCGCTCTGGCTGGGTCCGAAGACCTCGACCAGGTCGGGGCCGAACGTCCCGTCCGCGGTGTCGGGTGGTGGGGTCATCTGCGCTGGTCTCCTTCTGCCTCGCCCGGCGGTGGGGTCTCCGTGCCGGGGCGCTGGGGGTCCGGTGGGCCTCGGGCTCGACCGCTGGGGTGGCGCGGTTGTGACCCGGGACACATCCCGATGGGACCAACGTAACAGCCGGGTGCGGTGCGTGTTCCAACCCGGTCCCTACGCTCGGTGCCATGGCCTCCCCCGACGCGAAGAGCTCCGCCAGGACCTCCCAGAACCGCTCCGCCACGACGACCATCGCCGCTCCCCCGGCCACGGTCTTCGCGATCGTGGCCGACCCGCGCCAGCACTCCCGGATCGACGGCTCCGGCACGGTGCGCGACGCCGTCTCCGGCCCGGACCGCCTCGAGCTCGGCTCGCGGTTCGGCATGAGCATGAAGATGGGCGCGCCCTACCGGATCAGCAACAAGGTCGTCGAGTACGACGCCGACCGGCTCATCGCCTGGCGCCACGTCGGCCTGCACCGCTGGCGCTACGAGCTCACGCCCACCCCCGACGGCGGCACCGAGGTGACCGAGACCTGGGACCTCTCCCACTACCCGGCCCCCGGCCGAGCGCTGCTGTCCACGCTCTTCGGCGACAAGACCCAGCAGGCGATCGAGGCCACCCTGGTGAAGCTGAAGGCCGCCGCGGAGGCCGACGCCTCGCGCTGACCCCGCGCTGCCACGCGGCCCACACCAGCCCTGCGGGTGTCCTCCGCCGGGTGTGCGGGGCCGGGCGGCAGCCTGCCTACGGTCGGTCCATGAGCATCCGCAAGGGCAGCAAGGTCACCTGGAAGTGGGGCAGCTCGACTGCCGAGGGCAAGGTCGCCGAGATCCACCGCGAGAAGGTCACCCGCCAGATCAAGGGCGAGAAGATCACCCGCGTCGGGAGCAAGGACGACCCGGCGTACCTCATCGAGCAGGAGGACGGCGGGAAGGTCCTCAAGCTCAGGTCCGAGGTCAAGGCGAAGAGCAGCAGCTGAGCGCGCGGCAGGAGGACGTGGCGTGAGCCTGGCTCACGCCACGTCCTCCAGCGCCGTCAGACCCGCTCGCGCCCGTGCGTCGTGTGCCAGAGCGACTCGTCCGGCCCCTTGGGGACGATCCCGGTCGGGTTGATGTCGGAGTGCACGACGTAGTAGTGCGCCTTGATCTGGGCGAAGTCGATGGTGTCGCCGAAGCCCGGTGTCTGGAACAGGTCGCGGGCGTAGCCCCACAGGTGCGGCATCTCGGTCAGCTTGTTGCGGTTGCACTTGAAGTGGCCGTGGTAGACCGCGTCGAAGCGCGCCAGGGTCGTGAAGAGCCGCACGTCGGCCTCGGTGATCGCCTCGCCCATGAGGTAGCGACGGGTCGAGAGCCGCTCCTCGAGCCAGTCGAGGGCGTCGAAGAGCCGGTCGTACGCCGCCTCGTAGGAGCCCTGGTCGCCCGCGAAGCCGCAGCGGTAGACGCCGTTGTTGACCTCGGTGAAGACCCGCTCCATCACCTCCTCCATCTCCTCGCGGAGGTCCTCGGGCCACAGGTCGGGGGCGTCGGGCTTGTGGTGGTCGCGCCACTCGAAGAAGAGGTCGTGGGTGATCCACGGGAAGTCGTTGGTGACCAGCTCGCCCGAGGGCACGTCGACGATCGCGGGCACCGTGATGCCGCGCGGGTAGTCGGGGAAGCGCTTGTCGTAGGCCTCGCGCAGCCAGTGGATGCCGAGCACCGGGTCCTTGTCCTCGGGGTCGAGGTCGAAGGTCCAGGACCGCTCGTCGTGGGTGGGCCCGGGAGTGCCGAGGGAGATGACGTCCTGGAGGCCGAGGAGCTCGCGCACGATGATGGCGCGGTTGGCCCACGGGCAGGCGCGAGCAGCCACGAGCCGGTAGCGGCCGGGCTCGACCGGCCACAGCTCCCCGTTCACGGGCCCGTGCTCGGGCCTCGCGCCTCCACGGGTGATCCGGTCCGGGACGTAGTTCATGTCCCGCTCGAAGCCACCCTCCTCGACGTACGACGCCTTCGTGTCACTCATGCCCGCGAGGCTAGGTGAGGTTTCAACCAGGCTGCTCACCCGAAGCGCCCTCGACCAGCGGTCAGGGCACGAAGCGTGCGGCCACCTCGACGAGCCGGTCGTTGGCCTCGACCTCGCCGACCGAGACCCGGCACCCCTCGCCCGCGAAGGGGCGGACCACGATGCCGGCCTCCTCGCAGGCCGCCGCGAACTCCGCGGTCCGCTCGCCGAGGGCGAACCAGAAGAAGTTCCCCTGGGCCTCCGGCACCTGCCACCCGACCTCGCGCAGCCGGGCACCCACCCGGTCGCGCTCGGTGACGAGCGCGTCGACCCGCTCGAGCAGCGCGTCCTCGGCGTCGAGGGACGCCAGGGCCGCGACCTGGGCGACCGCGCTGACGCCGAAGGGCAGCGAGACCGCGCGCAGGGCCGCGGCGACGGGCGCCTGCGCGACGGCGTACCCGACCCGGAAGCCGGCGAGGCCGTAGGCCTTGGAGAAGGTCCGGAAGAGCACGACGTTGGGGTGGGCGCGGTAGGTCGCGACGCCGTCGACCGCGTCGGGCATCCGCACGAACTCCAGGTAGGCCTCGTCCACGACGACCACCACGTGCGAGGGCACCCGCGCGAGGAAGGCGTCGAGCTCGGTCTGGGTGACCGAGGGGCCGGTGGGGTTGTTGGGCGTGCAGACGAGCACGACCTTGGTGCGCTCGGTGATCGCGGCGGCCATCGCGTCGAGGTCGTGGCGACCGTCCTCGGTGACCGGCACCTTCACCGAGACCGCGCCGGCGGTGGTGATGGCGATCGGGTAGGCCTCGAAGGAGCGCCAGGCGTGCACGACCTCGTCGCCGGGGTCGCAGAATGCGCTGAGCAGCTGGTAGACCAGCGCGACCGAGCCGGTGCCGGCGGCCAGGTCCTCGACCGGGACGCCGAGCCGCTCGGCGAGGCCGGCGTAGAGCAGCGCGTTGCCCATGTCGGGGTAGCGGTTCATCGTCGCGACCGCGGCGTGCGCGGCCTCCACGACGCCGGGCAGCGGCGGGTAGGGGTTCTCGTTGCTGGACAGCTTGTAGGTCACCAGGTCCGGCCGCGGGGTGGGCGGCTTGCCGGGGACGTACGCCGGGATGTCGCGGATGTGCGCCCGGGGCTGGGGGGTGTCGGCCATGGCGCCACCCTAGGACTGCTGCGGGGGCCGCGGGCGACCCCGCCGCCACGGCCGCACCAGCGGCAGCAGCGCCAGCCCGACGGCGACCCCGAGGCCCGCGCCGGTGAGGTTGTCGACCACGTCGGTGACGTCGCAGGAGCGGTCCAGCCGGGAGAGCACCTGCTGGGTCGCCTCGATCCCGACCGAGACCAGCCCGAGGCCGAGCAGCCCCAGCGGCACCGTCCACCAGGCGCTGCGCCAGCGACCCAGGACGAGCACCAGCAGGGCGCCCGACGGCACGAAGACCAGCACGTTGAGCAGCCGCTGGCCGCCCGAGAGGACCCAGAAGCCCTCCGGCGCCGGACCGCCGTAGTCGAAGGAGCAGGAGTTGTAGTAGCGCTGGTCGGCGTAGACCACGCCCGGGCTGCCGTCCGCGGGGATCAACGTGACGAAGCCGATCGCCGCCAACGACCACAGCAGCAGTGCCAGCGACCACGCCCAGGAGCCGCCGGTACGCCGGGCCAGGACCGTCGCGAGGCCGGCGCAGAGCAGGCCGGTCACCGCGATGCCCACGAGCATCACGCCCACACCACCGACCGGGAACACCGCCCCGAGGCTAGTGGTCCCCGGGTCGCCCCGGGGGAGCCCCTCCCTGCGATGATCGAACGGTGCGCATCGTCACCTGGCTCTTCACCAACGCCGTCGCGCTGGCCGTCGCGGCCTGGCTGATCGACGGCATCCGCTTCACCCCGCGCGACGCCGAGCTGTCCGAGAAGATCCTGCCGCTGCTGCTGGTGGCGCTCATCCTCGGCACGGTGACCGCCGTCCTCAAGCCGGCCCTCACGCTGCTCTCCCTGCCGCTGGTGCTGCTGACCCTGGGGCTGTTCCTGCTCGTCATCAACGCGGCGATGCTGCTCCTCACCGACGCCATCGCCGGTGCGCTGGACATCGGCTTCCGGGTCACGGGCTTCTGGCCCGCGGTCGGCGGCGCGATCGTCATCACCCTCGTGACCTGGCTGGTCGACAACGTCCTCGGCAAGGACGACTGACCCGCGCCGTGACCTCCACCGACGGGCCCCTCCTCCCGCCGCCGCGCCGGCCGGGCCGCTACCGGATCGGCCTGGTCTGCCTCGGCAACATCTGCCGCTCCCCGATGGCCGAGGTCGTCCTGCGCGACCGGGTCGACGCCACCGGCCTGGCGCCGTACGTCGTCGTCGACTCCTGCGGCACCGCCGGCTGGCACGAGGGCAAGCCGATGGACCCGCGCGCCGCGGCCACCTTGCGCGCCGCCGGGCTCGACCCGAGCCGCCACCGGGCCCAGCAGCTGACCCCGGAGTGGTTCGGCGACCACGACCTGCTGCTGACCATGGACGAGCAGAACCTCGCCGATGCGCGCGCCCTCGCGGCCGGCACCGGCGCGACCGCGGAGGCGGAGCGGGTCCGGCTCTTCCGCGACCTCGACCCCGACGGGCGGGGTGGCGAGGTCCCCGACCCCTACTACGGTGGGGACTCCGGGTTCGAGGAGGTGCTGAGGATGGTCGAGCGGACGAGCGACGCCCTGGTCGCAGCGCTGCCGACGGTGCTCGCAGGGCTGGCCGGGCCTCCGGCCGGGGCGGGGCCGGACGCCTCGTGACCCGCGCCCCGCGGATCGCGCAGCGGGTCGAGCAGCTGCTCGGCACCGCGGTCGTGGCGACCGCCGACGTGGCCGGCGGGGACACCTGCCACGCCACCAAGCTACGGCTCTCCGACGGCACCACGGCGCTGGCCAAGACCGCACCGCACGTGCCCGACGGCTTCTTCGAGGGCGAGGCCGCCGGGCTGCGCTGGCTGGCCGCGGCGGCCGAGCACGACGACGGCGCACCCGTGCCCGAGCTGCTGGCCGTCGCCCCCGACTGCCTGGTGGTGCGCTGGGTCGAGCCGGTGCGTCCCACCCCCGAGGCGGCCGCCGAGCTCGGCCGCGGGCTGGCGCGCACCCACGCCGCCGGCGCCCCCGGCTTCGGCGCCGAGCGCGACGGCTTCATCGGGCGGCTGCCGCTGCCGCAGCGGCCCACCGACACCTGGGCGGAGTTCTACGCCGTGCGCCGGCTGCTGCCCTACCTCAAGCTCGGCCGCGACCGCGGGCACGTCACCGCCGGTCAGGCCGCGACCGTCGAGGCGGTCGTCGGCCGGCTCACGGCGCTGCTCCCCGAGGAGCCGCCGGCCCGGCTGCACGGCGACCTGTGGAACGGCAACGTCGTGTGGGGCGGACCGTCGCTCCAGTCGCCGGGGTCACCGGCGCGCGGCTGGCTCGTCGACCCGGCGGCGTACGGCGGTCACCGGGAGGTGGACCTCGCCATGCTCGCGCTGTTCGGGCTGCCGCACCTGCCGCAGCTGCTCGAGGCCTACGAGTCGGTCTCCCCGCTGGCCGAGGGCTGGCAGGAGCGGGTCGCGCTGCACCAGCTCTTCCCGCTGCTGGTGCACGCGTGCCTCTTCGGCGGTGGGTACGCCGCCCGCGCCGCCGGGCTGGCCGGCCGCTACCTGTGACCACCGGCGAGGGCTACCGCTTGCGCTTGCCCTTCTTCGCGCGGTAGACCGCGCGCAGGTCGACGCCACCCTGCGCCGCGACCACCTCGTGCGTGCGCGCCCCGCCGTCGCTCCACCGCTCGAAGAGCCAGACCTTGCCGCGGATCTTCTGCCGCTTGGGGGCGGAGACCGTGAGCCGGCTGTTCTCGATGTAGGTGTAGGTGCCCTCGCCGACGTGGCCGGTGGCCTTGAGCCTGGCCCCGCGGGGCTTGCTCGAGAGCGTCACCTCGCTGGGCCGCGGCTGGAGCTCGATGGACTCGAAGACCGTCATGTTGCGGTCGTCGATGACCGACGCGGTGAGCAGGATGGTCGACTTGTACTCGTGGTCGGGTGCGAAGAACCTGCCCTCGACGACGTTTTGGTACTGGAAGGTCGTGAACGGGTGCGTGTGGCACACCGACGGGCAGTGCCGCACCGAGACGGTCCAGGAGAACTTGTCCGCACGCGAGGCGTAGCTGCCGTCCTCGGCGTCGCTGCCGCTGGCCACGAGGTCGATCTGGTCGCCGACGGCGAAGGTGGTGGTGTCGGTCGGCTTCTCGATGGTCAGCGTCGGCGGGGTGTTGCCCGGGTAGAGCCACTGCTGGGCGGTGCTCGTGGCGCCGTCCTCGTCGGTGACCCGCACGCCGACCAGCACGTTGGTGTCCCCGTCGGTGTAGGTGCGGCCGGCCCTCGGACCGGTGGCGTCGTCGTAGACCCCGTCGCCGTCGAGGTCCCATGCGTAGGTCATGGACCCCTCGTCGCGGCTGCCGGACGCGTCGAGGGACACCTCGAGCGGGGCGTCGCCGTAGGGCTCGCCCTCGACCTCGAGGCGCGCGGTGGGCGGCAGGTTGCCCGGGTAGTGGTGCACCCGGCGGATCGCCCCGTTGCCGGGCAGCGGGAAGCCGCGCTCGTCGGTGCCGTAGGAGACGTAGTAGAGATCGCCGTCGGGACCGGTGGTGAGGTCGACAGGCGACCGGGCGCCGGTGACGAGCGGCTCGACCCGGTCGGGGTCGGGCAGCCCGTCGGCACCGGGCAGCAGCACGAAGACGCACTGGCGGGAGAAGTCGCTGAAGGCCAGCCCCCCGGCGTACCTCGACGGGTAGGTCGCGCCGAGGAACTGCACCCCGGAGATCGACGCGGTGCCGCTCGCGCAGCCCTCGTCGTCGGAGAGGCTGTCGCCGCGGGTCTCGTAGGCGAAGTACGGCGCCGCCACCCCGCCCTCGCGGTAGAGCCGCTCGCAGACCGGCAGGTCGAGTGCCTGGAACTCGGGGTTGCGGCCGGGGCCCTCGAAGCAGGGCCAGCCGAAGTTGCGCGCGGAGGCACCGACGGCGGAGGCGTCGACGACCCGGTCGACCTCCTCGAAGCCGTTGCCGCCGACGTCGCCGACCCACAGCTCGGGCCGGTCGCCGGCGCCCGGGCGGAAGGTGAACCGGAAGGGGTTGCGCAGGCCGATGGCGATCGCGCTCGACGCGACGTCCCCCTGCGGGTGCACGGGGTTGCCCGGCGCGGGGGCGCCGGTGTCGGGGTCGATCCGGACCACCGAGCCGTTGAGGCCGACCGGGTCGCCGGTGGTCAGCAGGTCCTGGCTGCGCATCGCGCCGCCCTCGTCCTGCGGGTCCCCGCACGGGTTGCCGACCTGGCCGTAGTCGGCGAAGTCGAACGACGCGCCCTCGCCGACCGTGGCGTAGAGCGCGCCGTCGGGTCCGACCTGGACCGAGCCTGCCGCGTGCGAGGGGAACTGCAGGCAGTAGACGTCGAGCAGCGGCTGCTCACCGTCCGGCGCCATCACCCAGCCGTCGGGACCCCGGACCGCGGTGAGGCGCGAGACGCGCGCCTGCACGACGCAGCCGACCGCCTGCTCGTCCGGGCTGGTGCCGGTCGGCTCGGGACACTCGTCGTAGTAGCCGTCGGGCTCGCCCCAGCCCGGCACCCGGTCGGGGTCGCGGGGGTCGACGTCCCAGGCGTAGACGACGTAGACGTAGGGCCGGCGCGGGAAGTCGGGGTCGACGTCGAGGCTCAGCAGCCCGCGGTCGTAGTAGTTGTGCACCTGCGAGCGCAGGTCGACGAACTGCCCCGGGCTCGGGTCGGCGTACGTGCCGTCGGGCTGCCGGTCGTAGGTGAGGACGGCGCCGGACTTCTGGGACACGAAAGCGGTGCCGTCGGGTGCGAAGGAGACCGACGTCGGCTCGGTGAGGCCGCCGATGACCACCTCGTCACGGAAGCGGTCGGGCAGACCGGGCTCGGCCGCCCGGGCTGGCGCCGACGCCGTCGTCGAGAAGAGACCGGGACCCGCGGCGGGCCGCTCACCACCGGCGTGGCCCTCGTGCCCCTCGTGCGCGCTCGCGGGCACGGTCGTGCCCAGCCCTGCGCACAGCAACACCACCGACAGCACGGCACGACTCGTCCGCATGAGGCCCCCCAGGCCTTGGGGGGCTGCTCGAACCGCAGCCCCGACCAGGCCACCCACTACCCCACCACCCCGCCCCCCACACCCCGGTCTAGAGGTCTCTCTCAGCCCGCGCTCAGCCCTGCCTGGCACAGTGGGACCGTGACCGCACCCGCCGCCGACCGCACCGACGCGAAGCACCGCGTCCTGGTCGTCGACGACGACAAGGCCGTGCGCGAGTCCCTGCGCCGCAGCCTGGAGTTCAACGGGTACGCCGTGTCGCTGGCCCACGACGGCGCCGAGGCCCTGGCCTCGATCGGCTCGGCGCGACCCGACGTGGTCGTGATGGACGTGATGATGCCGCGGCTCGGTGGCCTGGAGACGACCCGCGCCCTGCGGACGGCCGGCAACGACGTACCCATCCTGGTGCTCACGGCGCGCGACGCGGTCGGCGACCGGGTCGAGGGCCTGGACGCCGGGGCCGACGACTACCTCACCAAGCCCTTCGCGCTGGCCGAGCTGCTGGCCCGCCTGCGTGCCCTGCTGCGCCGGGTCACCCCGGCCGAGGGCCACGCCGACGAGGTGCTCTCCTTCGCCGACCTCTCCATGGACACCGCGACCCGCGAGGTGCGCCGCGGCGAGCGGCTGATCGAGCTGACCCGCACGGAGTTCGCGCTGCTGGAGATGTTCCTGCGTCGGCCGCGACGGGTGCTGGAGCGCTCCTTCATCCTCGAGGAGGTGTGGGGCTACGACTTCCCCACGACCGCCAACTCCCTCGAGGTCTACGTCGGCTACCTGCGTCGCAAGACCGAGGCCGAGGGCGAGCCGCGGCTGCTGCACACCGTGCGCGGTGTGGGCTACGTGCTCAAGGAGTCATGAGGAGCCGCGAGCGCTGGCACTACCGCCGCTCGCTGGCCAGCCGGGTCACGCTCCTGACGACGATCGCAGTGGGTCTCTCCGTCGCCTTCGTGGCCCTCGGTGCCTTCGTCACCACGCGCGTCCAGCTCGGCAGCTCGCTGGACTCCTCGCTGCTCGAGCGCGCGCAGCAGGCCGCCACCCAGACCACGCTGGCCAACAGCGTCCGCGCCGACATCCCGCCGTGGGCCCTGGGTGCCGGCGACATCCGGATCGCCTTCATCGACCTCGACGAGAATCCCCCGATCTTCTCCGCCGACCGCGCCGGCGACCCCCGGATCTCCCTCGGCGAGGAGGAGCTCGCCGTGGCGCTGCGCCAGGAGCCCTTCTCCCTGCGCACCGTCGACACCGGGGAGGAGCGGTTCCGGGTCGTGGCGGTGCCGGCCGGCGCCGCCGGGCAGGGGCAGGCACTGGTGCTCGCCCAGTCCCTGGCCCCGCAGGAGCGGGTGCTCGGCAAGCTCGGCTTCGTCACCGTCCTGTTCGGCATCGCGGGCATGGTCACCGCCGGCATCGCCGGCTGGGCCGTGGCCAGCAACGGCCTGCGCCCGGTGCGCCGGCTGACCGGCGCGGTGGAGACGATCGCCCGCACCGAACAGCTGACCCCGATCCAGGTCGAGGGCGACGACGAGGTCGCCCGCCTGGCCACCGCCTTCAACCAGATGCTGCTGGCCCTCGACCTCTCCCGCGCCCGGCAGCGCCAGCTCGTCGCCGACGCCGGCCACGAGCTGCGCACGCCCCTCACGTCCCTGCGCACCAACATCGAGCTCCTCGGCCAGGCCGACGCCGGCGGGCTCTCGCTCCCGGCCAAGGCGCGCGCCGAGCTGCTGGCCGACGTCGCCGCCCAGATCGAGGAGCTCAGCCAGCTGGTGGGCGACCTGGTGGAGCTGGCCCGCGACGAGCCGCTGCCCACCGTCGTGGAGGCCGTCGAGCTCGCCGAGGCCGTCGACCACGCCGTCGAGCGCGTACGCCGGCGGGCACCGTCCCTCCGCTTCGACGTCGAGACGACGCCCTGGGTGGTCCAGGGCGAGACCGGCACCCTGGAGCGCGCCGTCACCAACCTGCTCGACAACGCGGCGAAGTGGAGCCCACCCGGCGGCACCGTGCGGGTCCACCTCGACCGCGGCGTCCTCACCGTCGACGACGAGGGCCCCGGCATCGCCGAGCACGACCTGCCGCACGTCTTCGACCGCTTCTACCGCTCCGAGGAGTCCCGGGCGATGCCCGGCTCCGGCCTCGGGCTCTCGATCGTCGCGCAGGCCGCCGCCCGGCACGCCGGCTCCGTGCGGGCCGAGCGCTCGCCCCACGGCGGGGCCCGGCTCGTGCTCGAGCTCCCCGGCAGCCCTTCCCTCGCGGACGTCGGCTCCTAGACTCACCCCCCGTGACCGCAGCCGACCCCACCTTCCTCCCCGTGAGCATCATCCTGGGCGGGGTCCAGAAGGGCGCCTCCGGCACGCTCCACGCCCTGCTCGTGCGGCACCGCCACGTGGCCCGGCACGGGGTCAAGGAGCGGCACTTCTTCGACGACGACAGCCTCGACTGGTCGGCGCCGGACTACTCCGCCTACGGCACCGTCCCGCGGGAGGACCAGGCCGGGCTCGCCCGTCGCGCGATCGACTCCACCCCGTCGTACTTCTTCTGGCCGGGGGCGATGGAGCGGATCGCGGCCTACGACGCCCACCTGGCCGCCACCGGGGGCCCCGAGGTCCAGCTGGTGCTGTGCTTCCGCGACCCGATCGAGCGGGCGTTCTCGCAGTGGACGATGCTCACCGACAAGCTCGACGCCAAACGGGAGTACCCCGGCTTCGGCGAGCTGATCCGGATGCGCACCCCCGGCGTGCACGAGGTCCCGGAGGGCTGGAGCAAGCGCGACGCGCGGCAGTACTCCGTGGTCTCGCGCGGCCTCTACGGCGCCCAGCTGCGCCGGGCGATGGAGCACCTGCCGCGCGAGCGGATGCTGCTGATGCGCTTCGACGACGTCGTGGCCGACCCGGCGGCGGCGCTGGACTCGATGACCGACTTCCTGGGGCTGCACCGCTTCGGCCGCGAGATCGACCCCCGCCCCCGCAACTCCCACGAGCGCAGGCTCGACGCGGCCCCGCCCACCGGCGAGGACCTCCGGCTGCTGGCCGACACCTACGCCGACGACCTCCACGTCTTCACCCGGCTCTCCGGCCTGGACACCTCGGGCTGGGCGACCTCCCGGATCCTCGCCGACCAGCTCGACCCCGCCGAGCTCGCCGACCTCCTGGCCCGCAAGGCCGGCCTGGCCTGACCTTCCGCGCCGAGCAGCCAGCTCCTTGCTGCCGAGCGGTCAGCTCATCGCCGTCGAGCGGTCGGCGGTGGGTAGCGTGCGCCCCGTGGACCTCGCCTTCTTCGCACCCCTGCCCGAGCACGCGCAGGCGGACGCCGTGGAGCCGCTGCACCTGGCGATGAGCAGCTGGTCCGAGGACCAGGCCCACGGTGTCGCGGTGGCAGGTCTGCTGGGGCGCGCGGCCGAGGCCGTCGTACGCCGGCGCCGACCCGAGCTGGTGCCGACCCGGGTCACCGTCGACCTCTTCGCCCCCACGCGCATGCAGCCCGCGTGGACGACCACGCAGGTGGTGCGCGAGAGCCGGAGGCTGGCGCTCGTCGACGTCACCCTGCACCAGGAGGGCGGGCCGACCGCCCGGGCATCGAGCCTGTGGCTGCGCCCGACCGAGGACGCCCCCGGCGACACCTGGTCGAACCCGGACCGGCCCGAGGCACCCCCGTTGGACGTCGCCCCGGTGACCGACCAGCCGCACGTGCCGTTCATCCACAGCAGCGCCGGGTGGTCCCAGGACTTCCGCCAGCACCAGGACGGCTCGCGCAAGACCTACTGGAACACCGCACCGGCCATCGTCCTGGGTGAGCAGGTCACGCCGTTCCAGGCGGTCGCTGCCTCCGCCGACGGCAACAGCCTGGCCTCCAACTGGGGCAGCGCCGGGGTGCAGCACATCAACGCCGACGTGACCCTGACCCTCGCCCGGCTGCCCATCGGCGTGACCGTGGGCCTGCGGGCGCTGGACCGGGTCGAGGTCGACGGGGTCGCGGTGAGCAGCTGCACGGTCTTCGACCGGCACGGCCCGCTCGGCACGACGGTCGTGACCTCGATGGCCAACACCCGCCGCGGCATCGACATGGGCGGTCGCCGCTGGGAGGACGACCCGCGCTCCGAGCCCGGTGTCTGATATCCCCTTGGGGGGTTGTTGCTATCCTCGGCGCATGACCCGTCTCGTGTCCCTGCTGGCCGCCCTGCTCCTCGCGCTCACCGCCTGCTCGAGCGGCGACGGCAGCGCCTCGATCTCCTCCGCGGTCGACTCCGGCGCCACGATCATCGACGTGCGCACCCCGGCCGAGTTCGACGATGGCCACGTCGAGGGTGCGGTGAACATCGACGTCACCGCCCCCGACTTCGACGACCGGCTCGGCGAGCTGGACCCCGAGGCGTCGTACGTCGTCTACTGCCGCTCCGGCAGCCGCTCGGCCGACGCCGTGGCCCGGATGCGCGACGCCGGCTTCACCGACGTGGTCGACGGCGGTGGCCTGGGCGACATGGAGGACGCCGGCTACCCCTCCGGCTCCTGACCCCGACTCCTCAGCCGCCCACCTCTCTGCCCGCGCCGTCCGACTCGCGCCAGGCGCGCTCGAAGGGCAGCCGCCAGGCGTGCGGCGCGATGAGCTGGTGGATCGCGTTGGGGCCCCACGAGCCCGGCTGGTAGGACCGCACCGGCGGCGGGTTCTCCAGCAGGGGCATCGACTTCGCCCACAGCTCCTCGATGCCCGAGGCGGTGGTGAAGAGCGTGTGGTCGCCGCGCATGGCGTCGTGGATCAGCCGCTCGTAGGCCTCCAGCACCTGGCCCGATGACGGGGTGTCGTGGGTGGCGAACTGCATCGACAGCTTGTCGAGCTTCATCCCCGGGCCGGGTCGCTTGCCGTAGAACGACAGCGACATCCGCGACTGGTCGGCCAGGTCGAAGGTGAGGTGGTCCGGGCCCTGGGTGCCGACGTTGGAGCCCTCGGGGAACATGCTGAGCGGCGGCTCCTTGAAGGCGATCGAGATGATCCGTGCGCCCTCGGCGAGCTTCTTGCCGGTCCGCAGGTAGAACGGCACGCCGGCCCAGCGCCAGTTGTCGATGTCGACCCGCAGCGCCACGAAGGTCTCGGTGTCGGACTCGTCGGCGACCTCCTCCTTGCCGCGGTAGCCCTGGTACTGCCCGCGTACGACCTTGGTGGGGTCCAGCGGCTTCATCGAGCGGAAGACCTTGAGCTTCTCGTCGCTGATCGGGCCCGGCGTCAGGGAGGTCGGCGGCTCCATCGCGGCGAACGCCAGCACCTGCATGAGGTGGGTGACGACCATGTCGCGGTAGGCGCCGGTCGTCTCGTAGAAGGCCGTGCGCCCCTCGAGCCCCAGCGTCTCGGGGACGTCGATCTGCACGTGGTCGATGAAGTTGCGGTTCCAGATCGGCTCGAACAGACCGTTGGCGAAGCGGAAGGCCAGGATGTTCTGCGCGGCCTCCTTGCCCAGGAAGTGGTCGATGCGGAAGACCTGCTCCTCGGCGAAGACCTCGTGCACCCTCGCGTTGAGCGCCTTCGCCGACTCGAGGTCGGTGCCGAACGGCTTCTCCATCACGATCCGCGACCGCTCGACCAGGTCGGCGTCGTGCAGCTGCTTGACGACCGCCAGCGCCGCTCGCGGCGGCACCGAGAGGTAGTGCAGCCGCCGCTTGTCCTGCGGCGCTCCCGGCAGCAGCTCCTCGACCCGGCGTACCTCCTGGGCCAGCGCCTCGGTCCCGGCCTTCTGGGGCACGTAGGTCAGCAGCTCCACGAACTCCGCCCACACCTGCTCCGAGCACGAGTCGCCGTGCTCGTCGACGGCCTGCCGCGCGATCCGCCGGAACTCCTCGGTGTCGACCTCCTCGAGCGAGGTCCCGACGATCCGGGCGTCGTTGAGCAGGTCGGCCTGGAAGAGGTGCAGCAGACCCGGCAGGAGCTTGCGCTTGGACAGGTCGCCGACCGCACCGAAGAGCACCACCACCGTGGGCTTCTGCTCCTCGCGGTCCATCGCGCCGTCGATCGAGCGCTGGTCGGGTGCGTGGGTCGCCATGCCCCCGACCCTAGTCACCGCCGGCATCCGATCCCCCTCACGAGGGGGTGAAGACCTCCAGCAGCCGCCGCGCCTTCAGCGCGGCCTCCGCGTGCTCCTCCGCCACGTCCGAGAGCACCGTGATGCCGCCCCCGGTCCCCACCGTCCACCGCCCGTCGCCCGCCGTCACCAGCGACCGGATGACCACCCCCAGGTCCGCGCGCCCGTCACCGGACACCCAGCCGAAGGCACCGGCGTACGCCCCCCGCGGGCTGGCCTCGACCTCGTCGACGACCTCCATCGTCCGCAGCTTCGGCGCCCCGGTCATCGACCCCGCCGGGAAGAGCGCCCGCAGCGCCGCCACCGTCGACACCTCCGGCCGCAGCCGCCCCCGCACCGTCGACACCAGCTGGTGCACGGTCTCGTAGGACTCCACCTCCATCAGCTGCGGGACCTCCACGCTGCCCACCTCGCACACCGACGCCACGTCGTGGCGCAGCAGGTCCACGATCATCAGGTTCTCCGCTCGGTACCGCGGGTCGCTCGCCAGCCGCTCCCGGTGCGCCGCGTCGACTGCCGGATCGTCACTGCGCGGTGTCGTCCCCTTGATCGGCTTGGTCTCCAGCAGCCGTGAACCCCCGTCACCGACACCGGACGAGACCGTCGCGAACCGCTCCGGGCTGCTCGACAGCAACCACGCCCGCGCCCCCGGCACGTCGTGCTGGAGGAACCCGGCGTACGGCGCCGGGTTGAGCTCCCGCAACCGCAGGTACGCCGCGGCCGGCTCCATCCCGCTCTCCACCCGCACCCGGTGGGTCAGGTTCACCTCGTAGCTGTCCCCGGCGTGCAACCGCTCCTGCACCCGCTCGAAGGCGACCCGGTACTCGTCATCGACGAGCCCCTCCCCAGCCACCAGCCCACCCGCACCGACGAACGGACCCGAGGGGTCGGCCACCGCATCGGGGCCCCCCGGCCCGGACGGCGCGTCGGCCCGGCCCCCGGAGGAGGGTGGATGGGCCTGGCCCCCGCCTCGTGAGGGACGAACGAGGCGGGTGGTTCCGACGAAGGGGGTCGGGCCGACGCGCCGGGCGGGCCCGAAGGGCCCCGATGCGGTGGCCGACCCCGACCCACCTGAGACCGACCCACCCGAGACCGACTCACCCACGACCCCGTGCTCCACCAACCGCACCCGCGAGGGCCGCATCAGCACCGCGTCGGGGACGTCGGCGGAGGGTCGCGCGGGCAGGTCCGGACGGCAGGCGTAGCCGAGGTAGCCGAACCACTGGTCCCGCGGGCCGCCGGCGGCGAGCTCGGCCTCGAGCACCGCGAAGACGTCGTCACCGACCACCTCGGCGCGGCCGCCGACGTGCCGGGTGACCTCGCGACGGGCGGCGGAGTAGGTGAGGGAGACGTCGTCGTCGGCCAGGACACCGAGGATGGAGCGCTGGCCGGACCAGTCGCGCGCGCCGCCGCCGTCGAGCCAGAACTTCCGCGGCGACGGCGAGGCGAGCCACGCGGCGATGACCGGGTGCCGGGTCAGGTCCGGGGTCAGGTCCGAGGCCGGGTCGGTGCTCATCGGGCCAGGAACCTCTCCACGAGCTGCCGGCCGTGCTCGGAGAGCACCGACTCGGGGTGGAACTGCACGCCCTCCAGCGGCAGGTCGCGGTGGCGCACGGCCATGACCGCGCCGTCGTCGTCGGCGGTGGCGGTGACCTCGAGGCAGTCCGGCACGACGGTGGCGGCGAGCGAGTGGTAGCGCACGGCGCGGAAGCCCTGCGGCAGCCCCGCGAGCACGCCGACGCCGGTGTGGGACACCGTCGACACGCGACCGTGGGCCGGTACGGCGCGCTCGACCCTCCCGCCGTACGTCGTCACCAGGCCCTGCATGCCCAGGCAGACGCCCAGCACCGGCCGGGTGGCCGCGCGGAGCACCGCGCCGCCGACGGCGAAGTCGGCGGGGACGTCGGGGTGACCGGGACCGGGCGAGAGCACGACGTGGCTGTGGGCGAGCACCTGCTCGACGGTCGTCTCGTCGTGCTGGACCAGCGTGGGGAGCACACCGGTGACGGAGGCGACGAGGTGCACCAGCGACCAGGTGTAGGAGTCGTGGTGGTCCACGACCACCACGTCGGGCACCACGACGGTCCTCAGCCCAGGAGCCGGGCGACGACCTCGTGGAGCAGGCCGTCGCCGCGCTGGGTGAGGATCGACTCGGCGTGGAACTGGATGCCCGTGAAGTGCGGCCCGCGCAGCACGTGCACGTCGCCGGTCTCCGGGTCGGCGTCCACGCTGACGCCCTCGGGCAGGTCGACGCCGGGCCCGACCCGGCCGACGAAGGTGTTGTAGAAGCCGACCCGCTCGGTGCGGCCCTCGATCGAGAGCGCCGACTGGGTGCCCTGGAAGACGATGTCCTTGTAGGCCAGGGGGATCCCGAGCCGGTGGCAGAGCGCCTGGTGGCCGAGGCAGACCGCGAGGAACGGCTGCTGCCGCTCCAGCAGCGAGTCGACGGCGGCGCGCAGCGTGGCCATCTTGGGGTCGGCGTCGTCGCGCGGGTCACCGGGGCCGGGGCCGACGATGACGAGGTCGTGGCCCTCGAGGCAGCCGTCGGTGTAGTCCTCGTGCCGCACGACCGAGCTCTCCATGCCGAGCACGCCGAGGACGTGGCGCAGCATGTTCACGAAGTCGTCCTCGCCGTCGAGGATGACGACCGACCTCCCCGCCAGCCGCGGGTCGGGCTCGCTGTCGCCCTGGTCGGTCAACCAGAACGACGAGAGCCGCCGGTTGCGGCTGTTGAGCGCGACGAGCACGTCCTCGTCGTTGACCAGCTCCAGCACCTCCTCGCGCCGTGCGGGCGGGGTGGGCACGAGGCCGAAGGCCGAGAGGATGCCGCCGGCCTTGGCGTGGGTCTCGGCCACCTCGTACGCCGGGTCGGAGTCGCGCACGAGGGTGGCACCGGCCGTGACCGACAGGTTGCCCTCGAGGTCGACGTCGGCGGTGCGGATGACGATCGGGCTGTCCAGCACCGGCTCGCCCTCGGGGTCGCGACCGAACACGGCCAGGGCGGCCCCGTAGTAGCCGCGGCCGTGCGGCTCGTACTCCTTGATCAGCCGGCAGGCGTTCTCGACCGGGGAGCCGGTGACGGTGGCGGCGTACATCGTGTCTCGCAGGACCTCGCGGACGTCGCTGCGGGTGCGGCCGGCCAGGAGGTACTCCGTGTGCACGAGGTGCGACATCGGCTTGAGGAACGGCCCGAGCACCTGGCCGCCCTCGTGGCAGATGTCGCACATCATCTTCAGCTCCTCGTCGACGACCATGAAGAGCTCGTAGATCTCCTTCTCGTCGGCGAGGAACTCCAGCAGGTCGCGCTTGAGGTCGGGCGCGGGTGCGCCGTCGGGGGCGGTGACGTGGTCGGTGCGGGGCAGCCGGAAGGTGCCGGAGATGGGGTTCATCCGCACCTCGCCGCCGTGCACGCTGACGTGCCGCTCGGGGCTGGCGCCGACGAGGTAGCGGTCGCCGGTGAAGAAGAGGAAGGTCCAGTAGGCGCCGTGCTCGCGCTCGAGCAGGCGGCGGAAGACAGCCAGCGCCTTGGTGGCGTCCCAGTCGGCGACGACGGCGCGGTAGCGCCGCCCGACCACGAGGTTGGCGCCCTCGCCCTGGCCGATCTCGTCCTCGATGATCGCCTCGACGACCTTGGCGTAGGCGTCGTCGTCGATGTCGAAGCCGCCGCGGTCGGACAGCTCGACGCCGGTGTCGGGGATCGCGTCGAGCACCTCGGCGACGGAGAGCTCGTGCTCCTCCTCGACGTCCACGACCACCAACGGTGTGCCGTCGTCGTGGGCCTCGAAGCCGCGCTCGGCGACCTGGCGGAACGGCACGGCGAGCAATCGGTCGCAGGTGCGGCCGGGCTCCGGCGCACCGGTCTCGAGGGGTACGTCGGTGATCGACTCCGCGACCCAGCGGCGCCCGCCGACCAGGCCGACCGTGTCCTTGCCGCCCACGCGGGTCGAGCGCCGGATCAGCGCCCAGGCCTCGTGCCGCTGCAGCGCGTCGATCGCGGCTCGGGCATCGGGGCGGGTCGTCATGGGGAGCAGCCTAGGAGTCGACCCCTCCCCTCCGCCTCCCGGTTGTCGGCCGTGGACGGACATCCCCTGGTCAGGTCGGGCTAGGCAATCGCTACTCATCGCCGGACGGGTGCCGCGCTGGTTGCCTTCTCCCCACTCCCTCATCCCCCGACCCCTGGAGATCCCATGCCCCGCCTCCGCTCCCGCGCGGCCCTCGCCGCCCTCGGCGCCGGTCTCGTCCTGCCCGCCCTCGCCACGCTGCCCTCGCAGGCCGTCGTCGGCTCGGGCACCGTCTCGTTCAACGACTGCGACGTGATCCTCAACCCGCTCGCCGAGAACGACCCCGTGACGCAGAACGGCACCTGGTCGCTGCCGATCACCGTCGACCACCCGAGCCCGGTGCCGGTCTTCAGCAGCCAGACCGTCGGCTTCCAGCTGGGGAGCGTGCCCGCAGGCACCTTCCCGGAGGACCTCACCGACACCAGCCTGGACATCTTCGTGGAGTTCGAGGACAGCCGCGGCGGGAGCCTGCAGTTCTCGGCGCCGACCTCCGTCCTCGGCGACTTCGACGCCGGCCAGCCGCTGGCGCTCGGCGAGTACGACGTCGACAACGTGGAGTACGGCGAGTCCGGCCGCTACTCCTTCTTCCTCAAGAAGGTCACCGTCGACATCCTGGGCACCGCGGGTGACACCGGGAAGAACTACCGCTACTCCTGCGACCGGGTCGCCAACCCCACCTCGCTGGTGACGGTGGGCGTCTTCGACCCCAACGCCCCGGCGCAGATCACCCTGGACTCCCTCCAGGCCACCCAGGGCCAGTCCGTCGGCATCGACGGTCGCGACTTCCTCGCCCAGGCCGGGACGCTGACCCCGACCGTCGGCGGCGAGGCGGCCAACGCCTTCCAGGTCGACGAGATCGGCTTCTTCGACGGCGAGCTGGTCATCCCCGAGTTCGCGCCCCCGGGTCAGCAGGAGGTGCGGGCGACCTACCAGGGCGAGACCGCGACGGCGTTCATCACCATCGTCGCCAAGAAGGCGCAGCTCGTGGTCACCAAGGCGGTCAGGGCGGGCAAGAAGCTGGCCGTCAGCGGCTCCCAGTTCAAGCCCGGCGAGAAGGTCACGCTCAAGCTGAAGAAGAAGGGTCCGGCCCCGAGGGGCACCAAGAAGGCCTTCGGCTCCAGCGTCACCGCCGGCCCCGACGGCACCATCAGCAAGGCCGTGAAGCTCAAGAAGGCGGCGAAGGGCTCGTGGAAGATCACCGCCAAGGGCGCCGACAGCGGGCGCACCGCAGCGTCCGGCTTCAAGGTCTCCTGAGGCAGGCCCGCCGGCACGGCGGGCACCCTCGTCCTCGGTGGGCGGACCGGACGACCCGGTCCGCCCACTGGCTCATCACGCCGGAACCGCCCATGACTTCACCCCGACGGGCTACTTTCGGCCCCATGAGCACGACGGGGCGCGCGGAGGAGCTCCAGCGCCTGCGTGCCCACGTGCTGGAGCGCCGGGCCGTGCTCGTCGTGGGGCCGCCCGGCGCCGGCCGCTCGCAGCTGCTCGAGGCGCTCGCCGGGCAGCTCACCGAGAGCGGCACCGAGCACTGCCTGGTGCGAGGCGCCGACGGTGAGGCCGGCTTACCCCTGGTGGCCTTCGCCCCCCTGCTGGCGCGCTTCGCCGTCGGGCTCTCAGTCGAGGGCGGACCGGCCACGCTCGACGTCTACACGCGGCTGCCCGCGCAGGTGCGCGCGGCCGGGGTGACGGTCCTGGTCGACGACCTGCACCTGCTCACCCGCGCCTCCCAGGTGCTCCTCGCCCAGCTCGCTCGGGCCGGGGTCGCGGTGGTCGCGACCGTCCCGAGCCTGGAGATGGTCCCCCGGGCCATCAAGGACGACCTGGGCGCGCGGGGCGGCTGGGGCGCCGAGCACCTCGGCCCGCTCTCCGACGACGCGGTGCTCGCGATGGCCGCCGAGCGCCTCGGCGACGAGCTGTCCGCGCCGTCGGCCGCGCTCCTGCTGCGGTACGCCGGCGGCAACCCGCTCGTGGTGCGCGAGCTGCTCGCCGGGGCGGCGGGCACCACCACCAGCGGCCCGGCCGGCGCCTCGCTGGGGCGCCTGCGGGTGACCCCGCGCCTCAGCGAGCTGGTCGACCAGCGGCTGGCGCACCTCGATCCGGCGGCCCGCGAGGTCGTCGAGCTGCTCGCCATCACTGGGCCGCTGCCGCTGGCCGCACTGCCCGGCGTACCGACCGACTGGCTGCTGCACCACGGCATGCTCACCGGCTCCGAGCAGCCCGCCCCGGGCGCCGTCGAGCTCGTCGACGGTCTGGCGCGAGGCGTGCTCCGCGACGGCGCCGACCCGACCCGCACCGCCGAGGCGCTGACCCGCGGCGTCGCGGCCGCGACCGGACGCGAGGGCTGGCAGGACGTCGAGGTGCACCTGCGGTCGCGACTCGACGGCCAGGTCCCGCTGGAGCGCGTGCTCGGGACCGCCGCCCGCGAGGTCGCTCGCGGGGCGACCGCGCTGGCCCTGGACCTGCTTCGCCGGGTCGAGCCCGACCACGCGCACGTCGCCGAGCTGCGGCTGCTGCTGGGCAGTGCCCTCTCCGCCGAGGGTCACCTCGACGAGGCCGACTCCCACCTCGTGGCGGCCACCGAGGCCGCGGACGCCGACGACCCGCTGCTCACCCGTGCGGGCCAGGAGCTGGGCCTGCTCCTCGCGGTCCGGGCCCAGCGGCCCGCCGAGGCCGTCGAGCGGGTCTCGGCGCTGGCCACGCGGGTCGTCGACGAGGGACTGCGACGGGTGCTCCACGGCGACCTGGTCAAGTGGCGGCTCATGGCCGGGATGCCGCTGGAGGAGGACCCCGGCGCACTCGCGGGCCGGGACGCCAGTCCGGTCGGGCGCGACGCCGCCGCGGTGGCCGAGGTCAACGACGCGGTCATCGGGGCGATGATCGCCTCGCTCGACGGCTCCCCCGCGGTCGCCCGCGAGCTGGTCGTCCGCGGGACGGGCGCCCTGCGGCGTACCGACGCGGTGCCGGCGTACGTCGGCGACCTGCTGCGGCTCTCGCACTACCTCGCCGATGCCTTCGACGGCCGGCTCGCGGAGGCCGAGGAGGTCGCGCACGCGCACCGGCGCCGAGCCGCGACCGAGGCGGACCCGTGCCTGGGCATGTGGGAGTACGCCACGGCCGAGCTGGCCCTGCACGCGGGCCGGATCGCCGATGCCCGGGCGCTGGCCGACCGCGCGGTGCGGCACCTCGCGTGGCGCGACTTCACCGGGCTGGGCGCCGCGGCCACCGCCCTCCGGGCCGCCGTCGCCGCGCGCCAGGGCGACCAGAAGACCGCCGACCGGCTGGCCGCCGAGCTGACCCCCGAGCAGGCGAGCGACGTGAAGGTCGAGCTGCACCTGGCCCGGGTGCGTGCGCAGCGGCACCTGCTGCGCGGCGACGACGCCGCCGCGGGCGAGGAGCTGGCAGCAGCCGGGCTGCTCGCGGTCGAGCAGTCCCACCGGCACCTCGGACTCATGTCTCTCGACGAGGCTGTGCTCGTGCACCCCGCGAGCGCCGGGGACCGGGGTGCGCTGATCGCCGAGCACGTCCACCCCGACGCCGCCCTCGGCCCGGTGCTGGTCCGGCGGACCCGGGCCGTCGCCGAGGAGGACCCGGTCGCCCTCGGCGAGGTTGCCGAGGACCTGGCACGGATGGGCCTGCACGGGCGCGCCGCGTCCTCGCTCGCGACCGCCCGAGCCCTGCTGGAGCGGGCTGGGCGGGCCGAGGCCGCGCGCAAGGCGCACCTGCGCCAGCTCACCCTCCTCGCCGACCACGGCGCCGTCCCGTGGCCGCCCAGCGGCCAGCCGGCACTGCTGTCACCGCGCGAGCTCGAGGTCGCCCGGCTCGCGGCCGCGCGCCTGCGCAGCAAGGAGATCGCCGACCGCTGCCGGCTCTCGGTGCGCACCGTCGACAACCACCTGGCGCGGGTCTACCGCAAGCTGGGCGTCACCGGACGCGACGACCTGCCGGACGCCCTCGCCGCGCTCGGTGGCACCGTCGCCGGCACGCCCCACCCAGGCGAGGACGCGGACGGCGTACCCGCGGCCCGCGCGGGCGTCGAGCCCGAGCGCGCGGCTGCCCCTGTTGAGTAGTTCTTGCCGATACCCACCCTCGGGCGGCTTCGCCACGATGGGCCCATGACTCCCTCCCCCCTCCGCACCCGCCGCGCGCTCGCGGCCGCTGCCGCCCTCCCCCTGCTCCTGCTCACCGCCTCCGCCTGTGGAGACGACGCCTCCGACGCCGCGGACGCCCTCGACTCCGCCTCCGAGGCCCTGGACTCCGCCTCCGAGGCGGCCGAGGGTGCCCTGGAGACGGGCGAGGAGGAGATCGACGCCGCCCTCGAGGACCTCGACAACATGTCCACCGACAGCGTCCTGGACGCCGTGGGCGACTCCGTGACCTCCGTCGTCGAGGGTGCGGTGGGCTACGAGGTCGACGGAGACGTGCTGTACGTCGACGTCGAGGGCGACCCCTCCGGCGCGCTCAGCAAGTGCCAGATCGTGCTCGGCGCGGCCAGTGCTCTCGCCGACGACCCCCAGGTCGTGCTGCGGTACGACGGCGAGGAGGTCGACTGCTCGGAGTTCTGAGCAGATCGCCGGGTAGCCCCGCGACCCCGGACCCCGGGGTCGAGGTGCGGGTCGAGGTGCGGGTCGAGGCCCCAGGACGCGGAGGAGCGCGTCACCAGGCCTCGACCCGGGCCTCGACCCAGGCCTCGACCCGGGCGCAGCGTGCGACGCCGCCGGGTCAGGAGACGGTCGTGAGCAGCTGGGTGGCGCGGGTGAGCACGACGTAGAGCGTGGCCCGGCCCGTCTGCGACTCGTCCTCGATCTCCTGGGGCCGCACGACCACGATCGCGTCGAACTCCAGGCCCTTGGTGTCCAGGCCGGTGAGCACGACGACCCGGTCGTCCCCGGACGGGCTGACCGAGGAGTCCACCGCGGCACGGGCACCCGAGGCGTGCTCCGCGTGCTCGGGCCAGGAGGCCAGCCAGGCGTTGACCTCGGAGCGGCGGGCCGAGGGCACGACGATGCCGACGGTGCCGGCGACCTTCTCGACCACGTCACCGACCGCGGCGCGCACGGCGGCCTCCAGGTCGGGGGCGTCGACGACCTCGACCGGCTCGACGCCGGTGGACCGGACCGCCGTCGGGAGGTCGGCGTCGAGGCCGACGCGCTGGGCGTAGGCGGCCGCGAAGGCGTAGATCTCCGAGGAGTTGCGGTAGTTGGTCGAGAGGTGGAACTCGTGGACCGGCTTGCCCTCGAGCGCCTCGGCCCGGGCGGCCGCGGACTCGGCCGGCACCGGCCAGGAGGACTGGGCGGGGTCGCCGACGATCGTCCAGGTCGCGGTCCGCCCGCGGCGCCCGACCATCCGCCACTGCATGGGCGTGAGGTCCTGGGCCTCGTCGACGAGGACGTGGGCGTAGGGGTCGTCCTCGATCCGGTGGGTCGGCGGCTGCCACGCGCGGCCCGTCGCGAACTCGCGGTCGGCCGCGGTCATCAGCTCCGCCACGCTGTGTCCGCCCTCGAGCAGCCCCGTGTCGTCCAGCGAGGTCTCGTCGTCGGTGCGCTGGGGCACGTCGCCGACGGCGTACCGCAGCTCGTCGAGGAGCGGGACGTCCTGGACCGAGAGGTCGGGGGCGCCGGACCACGACTTGACCAGGAGCCGCTGCTCCTCGGCGGAGAGCAGCCCCTCGGCGACCCGGGCGAGCAGCTCGGCGTCGCGCAGCCACTCCAGCACCTCGCGGGCCTCCAGCGGCGGCCACCAGTCGGCGACGAACTGCAGGAACCGGGTGTCGCCGAGCAGGTCGTCGTTGAACTTCTCCCGACCACGCTCGCGCCCGCGCTCGCTGCGCACCTGGCGCCAGAGCACGTCGAGCAGCGCCTGGGGCACCCGCGGCAGCTGGCGGTTGCGGCGGCCCTGGGACATCAGCGAGCGCCGCACCTTGCCGAGGTTGCCGCGGTCGAGGGTCAGCACGTCGTCGTACCAGAAGAGCCGGAAGGAGGTCGGGCTCCCGGGCGCCTGCTGGCGGGCGGCGCGGCGCAGCACCTCGGCCATCCGCGCCGAGCCCTTCACGTCGGCGACCGCCGGCTCGTCCTGCCGGGTCGCGCGGACCCCGTCGACGACCTCGCCGAGCGAGCGCAGGGCCACGGCGGTCTCGCCCAGGGAGGGGAGCACGCGCTCGATGTAGCGCATGAAGACCCCGCTGGGACCGACCACGAGGACGCCGCCGGACTCGTAGCGCCGGCGGTCGTTGTAGAGCAGGTACGCCGCGCGGTGCAGCGCCACGACGGTCTTGCCGACCCCCGGGCCGCCGGAGATCGTCACGACGCCCTTGGCGGGTGCGCGGATGGCCTTGTCCTGCTCGGCCTGGATGGTGGCGACGATCGAGTGCATCGTGCGGTCACGCGCCCGGGAGAGCTGCGCCATCAGCGCGCCCTCGCCGACGACGGGCAGGTCGAGCCCGTGGGTCTCGAGCGCCTCGGCGTCCAGCAGCTCGTCCTCGACCCCGACGACGCGCGGGCCGGTGCAGCGCAGCACCCGACGGCGTACGACGCCGTGCGGCTCGGCCGCCGTGGCCTGGTAGAACACCGCGGCGGCCGGGGCGCGCCAGTCGATGAGGAGGCTGTCGCGCTCGGCGTTGCGCAGGCCGATCCGCCCGACGTACCTCGGCTCGGGGTCGAGGTCGGGAGTCAGGTCGAGGCGGCCGAAGACCAGGCCCTCGTGGGCGGCGTCGAGCTGGGCGATCCGCTTGGCGGCCTGGAAGACCATCGCGTCGCGCTCGACCAGCCCGCCCTCGTGCCCGAGCCGGGCGCGGTCGTGGCCCTCGCGGGCCAGGCGCTGCGCCGCCTCCGCGGAGGCGCCGAGCTGCACGTACACCGCGTCGACGTACTCCTGCTCCCGCGCGATCTCCGTTGCTGCGAGGTCCTCGCTCACCGCGTCCGCTCCCTTGTCGACAGCCCAGGTCCGCCGGTGGCACCGGCGGACGACCGGCCCCGGCCTGAGCCGGGGCAAGCACCCGACTTTACCCGTACGCCGCCGGCGGTCCGCACCGATTCCCACGGCCGTCGCGGCGAGTGCTGTGGGGCTGCTCACGCCGGGCGCGACAGGCCGCACAGCCCGCTCGGCGCCGGGTCCGGCCCCCGTCGCCGAAGCGGCGGTCCAGGGGTGGCGTCGGTACGCTCGCGCCCCGTGAGCCCGTCCCTGTCGCCGCCGCGGCTGCACCGCTCGGTGCCGGCCGTCGCCGTGCTGCTGGCGATCGTGACGACCCTCGCCCTGGCCGCCTCGACGATGAGCCATCCGGCACCGGCCGGCGAGCCGCTGGCCGTGAGCGCCACCGCGCAGGCCCCGGTCCGCGCCCCCGCCGACGAGCGCCCCAACATCGTCCTGTTCTCGACCGACGACCAGCGCCTCGACGAGATGGTCTTCCTGCCCAAGACCAACGAGCTGCTCGGCGAGCAGGGCCTGACCTTCACCGAGGCGATCACCCCGCACCCGCTGTGCTGCCCGGCGCGCGCCGAGATCATGACCGGCCAGCTCGCGCAGAACAACGGCGTCCGCACGAACTTCCCGCCGCAGGGCGGTTACGCCTCCTTCGACAACTCCTCGACCATCGGGACCGACCTGTCGGCCGCGGGCTACAACACCGCCTTCCTCGGCAAGATGCTCAACGGCTACAGCCTCGACTACGGCCGCGACCCCGGCTGGACGCTCTTCAACGCCACCAGCCACGGGTACGCCGACTACTACAAGTTCGTGCAGTACGACAACGGCACGGTCGAGCGCGTGCCCGGCTACTACACCGACTACCTGTCGCAGAAGGCCGTCGAGTACGCCCACCAGCTGAGCGGCTACGACGCACCGTTCTTCATGTGGGTCAGCCACTTCGCGCCGCACCCGTCGAAGGGACGGGAGGGCTGCGACGACCCGTCGTGCAAGAACGGCCCGCCGAAGATGTCGCCGGGCTACCGCGCGCTGTCCCGGCTGGCCGGGCGCGCGCCCCACGAGGTGCTGGCCCAGCAGATGGCCCGGGAGGTCGTCGCGAAGCCGTCGTTCAACGAGCGCGACGTCTCCGACAAGCAGGGCCTGGTCCGCAAGCAGCGGATGACGAGCAGCGAGAAGGTCGTGCGGCTGCAGCAGGCCCGTGGCGCCGCGCTGGCCTCGGTCGACGACGCCCTGGCCCGCCTGGTCGCGCAGCTGGAGCTCGACGGGGAGCTGGACAACACCTACATCGTCTTCGTGACCGACAACGGCTACCAGCTCGGCGAGCACCGCTGGTTCGGCAAGACGCTGCCCTACGAGGAGAACCTCCGCACCCCGATGCTGGTGCGCGGGCCGGGCGTCCCCGGGGGAGCCACGACCGACTCCATCGCCACGATCGTCGACCTGGCCCCGACCTTCCTCGACATCGCCGACGCGCAGACCGACCGGGTCCTCGACGGGGTCTCGCTGCTGCCGACCTGGCGCGGGGAGACCGAGGAGCCCCTGCACCCGGGCGGCGTCCTGATCCAGGGCGGGGCCTACAAGCCCGAGACGGGCCCGCGGGGCTGGCTCTACCGCGGCGTCCGGACGGCCCGCTACACCTACGTCCGCTACCACGACGGGTTCGTGGAGCTCTACGACCGCGAGCGCGACCCCTACCAGGTGCGCTCGGTCGCCGACGAGCCCGAGTACGCCCCGCTGCGGGCCGAGCTGGCGCGTCGCACCCGGCTGCTGCAGGACTGCGCGGGACCCGCCGACTGCAACCGCACCTTCGGCCCGCTGCCGCACCCCGCGGGCTGAGCTCCGCGCCCCTGCCGCGTCGCGGTCGGGCAGGATGCGGCCCATGAGCGACGAGCAGCCCCAGCACGAGGCGCAGCAGGAGGCCCGGCCCCGGGTCGGGTACGACGTCAGCGACGCCGTCGCGACCATCACCCTCGACTCCCCGCACAACCGCAACGCGCTCTCGCGCGCGCTGGTGAGCGGGCTGTTCGAGGCCCTCGAGCGGGCCGCGACCGACGACGCGGCGCGGGTGGTCGTCATCGCGGCCACCGGGTCGGTCTTCTGCTCCGGCGCGGACCTCTCCGAGGCCGCGAGCGGCTCGATGGAGCAAGGCGCCCTGGAGATCGTGCGGCTGCAGCGCGCGATCCTGACGCACCCCAAGCCGGTCGTCTGCCGCCTGCAGGGCCCGGTCCGCGCGGGTGGCACCGGCATCGTCGCTGCTGCCGACGTGGTGGTCGCGGCCGAGCGCGCGAGCTTCGCGCTCACCGAGGTCAAGCTCGGCCTGGCACCGGCCGCGATCTCGCTGACGGTCTTCCAGCGGATGACCCAGCGCGGTGCGGCCCTGACGGCCCTGGGCGGCGAGGTGTTCTCCGCCCGGGAGGCCCTCGATCACGGGCTGGTGACCCGCGTCGTCGCCGACGAGCAGCTCGACGACGCCGTACGCGAGGTCACGACGTCCCTCGCCACCGGCGCGCCCCAGGGGCTGCGCGAGACCAAGCGGCTGCTCACCGCTCCCCTGGTGGCGCACCTCGACGCCCACGGCGCCGACGTCGCCGCGCTCTCGGCCCGACTGTTCGGCAGCGAGGAGGCCAAGGAGGCCATGACGGCCTTCCTGTCCCGCAAGCGCTGAGCCCGAGCCGGCGCATCGTTCCGGGAGGACGCGCCGGTCCGAGATCACACGGCCGGCCCCCGTCGCAACGGGTGACCGCTCCGAACACCTCCTATGAGCCCCACCCTGCGCGGACGCCTGACCTGGGCCGGCTTCGGCCTGCTCTCCACCCTCACCGGCACGGCCGCCGGACACCTCGTCGCCTCCCTCGACGACGTCGACACCTCCCCGGTCCTGGCGGTCGGGTCCTCGGTCATCGACCTGACCCCGACCCCGGTCAAGGAGTGGGCCATCGCCCAGTTCGGCACCGCGGACAAGCCGATCCTCATCGGCAGCGTCATGGCCGGTGTCCTGCTCCTCGCGGCCGTGGCAGGTCTGGTCGCGCGCCGCCGGCTGGTCCTGGGTGCCGCGATCGAGGCCGTGCTCGTCGCGGTCGCCGGCACCGCGGTCATGACCCGCCCGGGCGCCGAGCTGCTCGACGTCGTGCCCACCGTCGCCACCGGCGTGGTCGGGGTCGGGTCGCTGCTGCTGCTCGCCCGCCTCGCCACCCCGGGCCACGAGGCCCGCACCGACGACGCGGCGCACCCCATGCTCGCCGCGGAGGGCGCCCCGGACGCCCCCGCCGAGGCGCGTGCGCCGGGTGCCAGCCGCCGCGGCGTCCTCATCGCCACCGGCGTGCTGGCCCTGGCCGCCACCGTGATGGCCAGCGCCGGCCAGCTGATCCGCAGCATCCGGGCCCGGCCCGAGGACGTCACGCTCCCGGCGCCCACCGACCCGGCCGGGGCCTTCCCCGAGGGCCTGGAGGGCCAGGTCGACGGGATCACCCCGCTGCGGATCGCCAACGAGGACTTCTACCGCGTCGACACGCGGCTCGACACGCCCGTCGTCGACCTGGAGAGCTGGACGCTCACGATCGACGGCGACGTCGAGCGCGAGGTCGTGCTGACCTTCGACGACCTCCTCGAGATGGACCTCATCGAGCGCGACATCACGCTCACCTGCGTCTCCAACTCCGTGGGCGGCGAGTTCGTCGGCGGCGCACGCTGGCTGGGCGTCCGGCTCACCGACATCCTCGACCTGGCGGGCGTCGGGCCGGACGCGGACCAGATCTTCTCCACTGACTTCGACGGCATGACCATCTCCACGCCGCTGGACCTCGCCACCGACGGCCGGGACTCGATGATCGCGATCGGCATGAACGGCGAGGCGCTGCCGCGCGCCAACGGCTTCCCCGCCCGGATGATCGTGCCGGGCCTCTACGGCTTCATCAGCGCCACCAAGTGGATCACCCGCATCACGCTGACGACGTACGCCGAGAAGGAGGCGTACTGGACCGAGCGGGACTGGGCCACCGACGCCCCCATCAAGATCTCCACCCGCATCGACACCATCAGCGCGCTCGACCAGCTCGACGCCGGCGAGGTGCTCGTGGGCGGCGTCGCGTGGGCCCAGCAGCGCGGTGGCGTGGCCACGGTGCAGGTCCAGATCGACGGCGGGGCCTGGGAGGACGCCGAGATGGGTCCCGACGTCGGCAACGACTACTGGCGCCAGTGGTTCTACCGCTGGGACGCCCGACCGGGCTCCCACACCGTCGCTGCGCGCGCCATCAGCGGCGACGGCGAGACCCAGACCGCGGTGCGTGCCGTGCCGTTCCCGGAGGGCTCCTCGGGCATCCAGTCCCTCCAGGTCACCGTTTCGTGACCTGTCTCACCCATCCGGATACCCCCCAGCCCCGAACCACTCCCCGACAAGCCCCCGCAGCCACAGGTTGCACCGAAAGGAAGGCACTTCCCATGAAGCGCACCACCCTCCGTCGCACCGGCGCCTCCGTCGCCACCCTCGCCGCTCTCTCCATCGGCCTCACCGCCTGCTCGAGCGAGGACGAGTCCAGCACCGCCGAGGAGACCACCTCCGAGGAGGCTCCGGCCCCCGCCGAGGAGGAGGAGGCCGAGGCCGAGGGCGCCGGCGCCCAGACCTTCGGCGACGCCTGCTCCGCCGTTCCCACCAACGGCCAGGGCTCCTTCGACGGCATGGTCGACGACCCGGTCGCCACCGCCGCCTCCAACAACCCGCTGCTCGGCACCCTGGTGACCGCCGTGGGCGAGGCCGGCCTGGTCGACACCCTGAACGACGCCGAGGCGCTCACCGTCTTCGCGCCCACCGACGACGCGTTCGCCGCCATCCCGGAGGCCGACCTCAACGCGGTGCTCGCCGACAAGGAGCTCCTCACCTCGATCCTGACCTACCACGTGGTGGGCGCCCAGCTCGACCCCGAGGCCGTCGTGGGCGAGCAGGAGACCCTGCAGGGTGGCACCGTCACCGTCGAGGGCGACACCGAGGGCATGACCGTCAACGACGCCAACGTGCTCTGCGGCAACATCCCCACCGCCAACGCCACGGTGTACGTCATCGACACCGTGCTCATGCCCTCCTGATCCAGGGCCCCTTCCACAACCGGTACGAAGACAGGGACAATCGACGTCATGACTGAGCCGACGTCCCTGCCCGCCGGGGCTCCCGCAGCCGCGGGAGCCCCGGCCGGGCCGGACCTCGCCGCCCTGCTGCGCGCCAGCGCACGGGGCGACGAGGTGGCCTTCGCCCAGCTGTACGACGCGACAGCAGCTCGCGTCCACGGCCTGGCCCTGCGGGTCGTCCGCGACCCGGCCCAGGCCGAGGAGGTCACCCAGGAGGCCTTCCTCGACGTGTGGCGCACCGCCGCACGCTTCGACGCCGACCGAGGGTCCGCGCTGAGCTGGTTGCTCACCGTGACCCACCGCAAGGCGGTCGACCGGGTCCGCTCCGCCGAGGCCTCCTCGCGGCGCGACACCTCGTACCACCAGCAGAACCAGCCCATCGACCACGACTCCACCGCGGAGGCGGCCACCGCCTCCATGGAGGCCCGTCGTGTGCGGGGCGCGCTCGCCAGCCTCACCCCCGTCCAGCGGGAGGCCGTCGAGCTCGCGTACTTCGGCGGCTACACCCACACCGAGGTCGCCAGCATGCTCCAGCTCCCCGTCGGGACCGCGAAGACGCGGATCCGCGACGGACTCATCAGACTCCGAGACGCCATGGGGGTAGGCCAATGAACGACGTGCACGCCCTCTCCGGCGCCTACGCCGTCGACGCGCTCGACGACATCGAGCGCGCCCAGTTCCAGCGACACCTCGTCGAGTGCGCCGAGTGCCGCCACGAGGTCGACTCGCTGCGCGCCGGCGCCGCGATGCTCGCCGAGCTCGAGCCGGTCGCACCCTCCCCGGGCCTGCGCGACCGGATCCTGGCCGAGGTCGCCACGGTCCGGCCCCTCCCGCCCCAGGTCGTGGAGGTGCGCCCCCGGAGGCGACGATTTCCGACCCTGGTCGCCGCAGCAGCTGCCGTGGTAGCCGTCGGCATCGGCGGCGGCATCGTCTACGACCGGCTCAGCGACGACACCCCCTCCGACATCAACATCAGCGCCACCGAACGCGTCGTCGAGGCCCCTGACGCCGAGCGCTACGTCCAGCGCTTCGACGACGGGTCCAGCGCGATCGTCTACCGCTCGGTCTCCCTCGGCCAGGCCGTCATCGTCACCAAGGGCATGGCCGACCCGGGCGAGGGCAAGGTCTACGAGCTCTGGCTGGAGCGCGACGGCGAGATGATCGCCGCCGGCTTCATGCCCGAGGGACCCGACAACACCGTGCTGCTCTCCGGCGACGCCGCTTCCGCCGACGGCGTCGGCATCACCGTCGAGCCCGAGGGTGGCTCGGCCGAGCCCAACCTCGACTCGGCCGTCGTCGTCACCTTCGACGCCTGATGCCCGCGGCACACCAGCCGCCGACCCAGTCTCCGCGCACCGTCGCGGTGGTCGGCTCCGGCGTGGCCGGGCTCGTGGCGGCGTACGTCGCCTCCCGCACCGCCACCGTGACCCTGCTCGAGGCCGACGGGCGGCTCGGCGGTCACGCCGACACCCACGAGGTCACCGACCCGACCGGTCGGCTGCTGCGCATCGACACCGGGTTCATCGTCCACAACCGGCGCACCTACCCGACGCTGCTGCGCGTCTTCGCCGAGCTCGGCGTGGCCACGCAGCAGTCGGAGATGTCGATGTCGATCCGCGACGACGACTCCGACCTGGAGTGGGCCGGCGCCCTGGGCCGCCAGGGGACGTTGCCGACCCTCGGGCACCTGCGCCGCCCGGCGTACCTGCGGATGCTCACCGACATCCCCCGCTTCCACCGCCGCGCGAAGGCCCTGCTGGCGCGCAGCGCCGAGGGCGAGGTCGACGACCAGACCCTGCGTGCCTTCCTCGACGAGCACCGCTTCGGCCCGTACTTCCGCCGCCACTTCATGGAGCCGCTCGTCGCGGCGGTCTGGTCCTGCGACCCCGACGTCGCGCTCGACTACCCCGCGCGCTACCTCTTCTCCTTCCTCTCCCACCACCAGATGCTCAGCATCTACGGCTCGCCCACGTGGCGCACCGTCACCGGCGGCTCGCACCGCTACGTCGAGAAGGTCCGCGACGCGTTGCTGGCAGCCGGCGGCGAGATCCGCACCGGCTGCAAGGTGACCTCGGTCCTGGAGACGGCCGACGGCGTGGAGGTGACCGACGGCAACGGCACCACCGCGACGTACGACGCCGTCGTGATCGCCACGCACCCGCACCAGGCCCTGGCGATGCTGGCCGAGCCCACCCCGCTGCACCGCGAGCTGCTGGGCGCCATGCCCTACTCCCCCAACACCGCGCTGCTGCACACCGACACCTCGCTGATGCCGACGCTGCGACAGACCTGGGCGAGCTGGAACTTCATGCGTCCCAGCGAGTCGGTTCCCCGGCCCGCGGGCGCCGACGGCGTCGTCGTCACCTACGACCTGACCCGGCTCCAGCGCCTCGACACCGACACCCACTACCTCGTGACCCTCGGCGGCGAGCACCTCGTCGACCCGGCCACCGTCATCGACCGGATGGAGTACGAGCACCCGCTCTACACCCCGGAGTCGGTCGCCGCGCAGCGCCGCCTGCCGGAGATCGACACCGACCGCGTGGTCTTCGCCGGGGCCTACCACGGGTGGGGATTCCACGAGGACGGTGCGCGCTCGGGCCTGGCGGCCGTCACGCGGCTCGGGCTGCCCTGGCCCTCCCCGGTGAGCCAGGAGCGGCCCCGCGTGGAGACGCCGGCGCTCTACCGCACCACGATCAAGCACACCCGTCGCGCGCCGTTCGAGCGCAGCTTCACCCACCGCTCGCACACGTGGCTCGTGGACATCGACGACCTCCCCGACCTGCGGCCGCTGCCGTGGGCCAAGGGCACCTTCGAGGCCCGCGACCACCTCGGCGCTCCCGACCGCACCCTCCGGGAGAACCTCGAGGCGTTCCTGGCGACCGAGGGCGTGACCCTGCACCCGGCCGGCCGGGTGCTGCTGGCCACGCAGCCGCGCGCCTTCGGCTACTGCTTCAACCCGATCAGCGTCTTCTGGTGCCTGGACCCGTTCGGGCGGGTCGAGGCGACCGTGGTCGAGGTGCACAACACCTACGGCGACCGGCACGCCTACCTCGTGCGTCCCGACGAGCAGGGGCGCGCCCGCACCGACAAGGCGATGTACGTCAGCCCGTTCCACGGCACCGACGGCCACTACGAGCTGGCCGTCCCCGTCCCGGGAGAGCGGCTCGACGTGGTCGTGACCCTGCATGCGGAGGAGACCCGCTTCTCGGCCAGCCTCACCGGCACCCGCACGACCGACAGCCCCCTGCGTGCCGCCCCGGCGGCCCTGCGAGGGTCGCTGCTCATCCGCGCGCACGGGATCTGGCTGTGGCTGCGGCGCCTGCCGATCCGTCCGCGCCCCACGCACCAGCAGGCGGCCGTGCAACCGCCGGTCCGCCAGTCCCCCAGCGCGCTCGACCGGACGCCCGACCGCACGTCCGCCGTCCAGCCCGACCAGGAAGGCTCCCGTCGATGACCGAGGCCCCCGCCCGTCCCTCCTCCCCGCCCGACGTCGCCCGCTGGCCCGGGCTGCACGTCGTGCCGACCGGCCCCCGCGCCCGGGTCTCCGCCCGGATCGCGCGCCGGCTCTTCATCGCCGCCGTGGAGCGGCTCGACGTCACCGTCCACGTCGAGGGCCGCACCATCGGTCGGGGTGGGCCGGAGATGACGGTGCACCAGCCGGAGGAGCTGTGGGCCCGCCTCGGCCGGCACCAGCTGATCGGCTTCGGCGAGGCCTACCTCACCGGCGCCTGGGACGCCGAGGACCTCGGCGGCTTCCTGACCGTCCTGGCCGCGGAGATGGCCGACCTGGTGCCGAAGCCGCTGCAGACGCTGCGCGCCCTGGTCGTCAAGCGCCCGCCGAGCACCCAGCGCTCGAGCAGGGACAACTCCCGCAACAACATCGCGCACCACTACGACCTGTCCAACGACCTGTTCCGGCTGTTCCTCGACGAGACGCTGAGCTACTCCGCGGCCCTGTGGGACACCACCGTCTCCACGGTCCCCGACACGCTCAACGGCCGACCCTCGCAGCGCCTGCAGGCGGCGCCCCCGGGCACCGTCGCCACCGACTCCCTGGCCGAGGCCTCGGCCCGCAAGATCGAGCGGCTGCTCGACGCCGCCGGCGTCGGCGAGGGCTCACGCGTGCTGGAGATCGGCTCCGGGTGGGGCGAGCTGGCCATCCGCGCGGCCCGGCGCGGTGCCACCGTCCGCACCATCACCCTGTCCTCCGAGCAGCTGGTGCTGGCCGAGGAGCGGATCGCCGCCGCCGGCTTCTCCGACCGGATCGAGGTCGTCCTGCAGGACTACCGCGACCTCACGGTCCCGCCCGGCACCGAGGGCTACGACGCGATCGTCTCGGTGGAGATGATCGAGGCCGTGGGCCACGAGTTCTGGCAGACCTACTTCGAGACCATCGAGAAGGTGCTGGCCCCCGGAGGCAAGGTCGCCATCCAGGCGATCACGATGCCGCACGACCGGATGCTGGCCACCAGGAACACCTACACCTGGATCCACAAGTACATCTTCCCCGGCGGCCTGCTGCCCTCGGTCGAGGTGATCGACGAGATCACCCGCGAGCACACCCGCCTGCGGCTGGTCGAGCGGTTCCAGTTCGGCACCCACTACGCCGAGACCCTGCGGCTGTGGGACGAGGCCTTCCTCGACCGCTCCCAGGAGGTGCTGGCGCTGGGCTTCGACGAGGTGTTCCTGCGGATGTGGCACTTCTACCTGGAGTACTCCCGCGCGGGCTTCGCCTCCGGCTACATCGACGACTACCAGCTGCTCCTCCAGCGAGACTGACCCCCGAGACCGCACCCGGACCACCACCCGGCACCACCCTGCACCACCCGCACCGCAGCACGTCGCACCACGCGACCCCAGCGGCAGGCTCCCTGCCGCACCCCGATGACGAGGAGAACCCCGTGACCACGACGGCCGACCGCAGCACCGAGACCAGCACCGGCGCTCCGGGCGTCGCCCACCGGCTCGCGGAGGCCCTCGAGCCGTTCCTCGCCGGCCCGCTCCCGGTGCGGCTGCGCTGCTGGGACGGCTCGGAGTTCGTGCCACCGGGCGGGGCTGCCTCGGACTTCCCGCTGGTCGAGCTGCGCTCGGCCGACGCCGTACGCCGCCTCCTCTGGCACCCGGGCGAGCTCGGTGCCGCGCAGGCCTACGTCACCGGCGAGCTCGACGTGCCCGAGGTCGACGGCTGGGACCTCGACAAGGCGCTGACCCACGCCTTCGCCGTCTCCCGCGAGCGCGGCCTCTCCGGTGCCCGCATGCGCCCGCGCGCCGTGGTCGAGGCGGTCCGCGCCGCGGTCGAGATCGGCGCGCTCGGCAAACGCCCGGCCAACCCCGCCACCCAGGCCGACGTGAAGGGCCGCCTGCACAGCAAGCTGCGCGACCGCTCGGCGATCTCCTTCCACTACGACCTGTCCAACGCCTTCTACGAGCTGATCCTCGAGAAGAACATGGCCTACTCCTGCGGCTACCACGCGACGCCCGAGGTCTCCCTGGAGGAGGCGCAGGTCGCCAAGCTCGACATGGTCTGCCGCAAGCTCGGCCTCGAGCCGGGCATGACGATGCTCGACGTGGGCTGCGGCTGGGGCTCGCTGTCGCTGCACGCCGCCGAGCACTTCGGCGCCCAGGTGACCGGCGTGACGATCGCTGCGGAGCAGAAGAAGTTCATCGACGCCCGGATCGCCGAGCGCGGGCTTCAGGACCGGGTCACGATCCGGCTCCAGGACTACCGCGACGCCGTGCCGCCGGCCGGCCAGGAGTACGACGCCGTCGGCTCCCTGGAGATGGGCGAGCACGTCGGGCAGAAGAACTACCCGACGTACGCGCGGGTGCTGCGCGAGTCCGTGAAGCCGGGCGGTCGCGTGCTGGTGCAGCAGATGTCGCGCAGCGGCAAGTGGCCCGGCGGCGGCCCCTTCATCCAGTCCTTCATCGCCCCCGACATGCACATGCGTCCCGTCGGCGAGACCGTGGCGCTGCTCGAGGCCGGCGGGCTCGAGGTCCGCGACGTCCACGCGATGCGCGAGCACTACGTGCTGACCGTCGCGGGCTGGCTGGAGCGCTTCCACGCCCACCGCGAGGAGCTCGTGGCCATGATGGGCGAAGAGGTCTACCGCGTCTGGGAGCTCTACCTCGTCGGCGGTGCCATGGCCTTCCGCGACGGCCGCATGGGCGTGGACCAGATCCTCATGGTCCGCCCGGGTGGCCCGCACACGCTGCCCGCCGTCCGAGACTTCTGAGGTGTCACCCCTCCTCACCGCCCTGGTCTCCGTCGGCGTCGCGCTGGCGTGCGTCGTCGTCACGATGACGCTGACCGCGCTCCGCGCCCGGAAGCTCGGCGTCGTCGCGGTCGTCGACGTCGCCTGGGGCCTCGGCTTCGTCGTGGTCGCGGCCGCGGCCGCCGTCGTCGCCTACCTGGCCGACCACGACTCCTGGCGCACCCTGCTGCTCCTGGCGCTGGTCGCGGTGTGGGGCGGTCGCCTGGGCTGGCACGTCCGCTCCCGCGCGATCGGTGAGCACCAGGGCGCGGAGGACCCGCGCTACGCCGAGATGCTCGGCGGCTCGCTGCCCGAGGTCGGGATGGGCGAGGCCGTGCGCCGGGTGTTCCTCGTCCAGGGCGTCGCGCAGTGGTTCGTCTCGCTACCGGTCGCGGTCGGCGCGGTGCTCCTCGTCGAGCCGGGCTGGACCTGGCTGGTCTGGGTCGGCGTGGCCGTCTGGGCGGTCGGGCTCTACTTCGAGGCCGTGGGCGACCGCCAGCTGGCGGCGTACAAGGCCCAGCCGCGGGAGTCGCGCCCGAAGGTGATGGACCAGGGGCTGTGGGGCTGGACCCGCCACCCCAACTACTTCGGCGACGCCTGCGTCTGGTGGGGCCTGTGGCTGGCCGGCGGTCTCGCCTCCGGCTGGGTCGCGGGCCTCGCGACCGTGCTGTGCCCGGTCGCGATGACCCTCTTCCTGCGCAACGTCACCGGCGCCAAGCTGCTGGAGCGCAAGATGTCGCAGCGCGAGGGCTGGGACGAGTACGCCGCCCGGGTGCCGATGTTCTTCCCCCGCCCCCCGCGCCGCTGACCCTCCTCCGCCGAGGCGTCACGTCCGAACCGCCGAGGCGTCACTTCTGAACCACCGAGGCGTCGCTTGCGCACCGTTGCCCCCCAGGCGCAGCGTCCTGTCCGCCGCGAGGGTCGTCAGTGGCCCGGCCGGGTGTTGGGTGGCGGCCTCCCGCGTGGCTGACTGGGGGCATGACCTCCTCGAGCTCCACGACCGCCGTCCGCGTGATGAGCCTGGCCACGGCCGGGTACGCCGCCTACTGCCTGGTCAAGCCCGAGCACCTGCGCAAGGCGCTCGGCTCCGACGACCCGATGTGGGACACCGTCGCCAGGGTGTTCGGCGTGCGCGACCTCGCGATCTCCGCCGTCGGCGTCCTCGGCTCACCGACCGCTGCCCGTGCCTCGCTGGCGATCCGCACCGCCATCGACTTCGGCGACGCCGCCCTGCTCGGCCTCACTGTCGACGGCGAGGCCAGCACCAAGGCCGTCGCCACCGCCGGCGGTTGGGGCCTGCTCAACCTCGGGGTGCTGCGCCGTTCGCGCTGACCCCCTAGTCGAAGGCGACCGGCTCGTCCTGGATCCGCCAGCTCACCTGCGGCCTGCCGCCGGCGTAGTGAAAGTAGTCCGCGACGGCGTACCTGGTCGCGCCGGCTCGCGTCCGGAAGCGCTCGGACAGGGTCGTGCCGTCGGCTGCGACGACCCTCAGGTCGTGCTTCCCGGCGGGCAGTGCCAACGGGAAGAGGCTCCAGCTGTGCTGGCCCTCGACGAGGAAGTCACGGTCGACGACCTCGATCCCGTCGATCCTCACCGTGATGCGGGCGGGGTCGTCGAGGAAGGACTGGTTGCTGACCCACAGGTGCAGCTGCGCCTCGTCCTCGGCGACCACCCGCACGGAGGCGGTGACGGCCTCGGGACCCGAGGACTCCCCGCTTCCCGGAGGACGGTCCGGACCTGCGGACCGGTCCGGCGACGGCGGCTGGCCCTCACCGCCGCACCCGGCCAGCAGGGAGACCGACAGGGCCACGGTGGTGAGGAGCCGACGCCGATGCACGGGGGTGTGACGGGCGAGGTGTGGCAGTGGTTCCCTCCTCCGCGGCCCCGGCCGGTCACGAGCCGGTCCCCGGCATGCCGCCCTCAGCGCAGCCGCGACGCGGCCTGGACCTGTCCCGCGGCCAGTGCCCGGGCGGCCAGCCGGGCGAACCGGTCCAGCGCGACCGCGCGGTGCAGCCGCACGACGTACACCCCTCGCTGCTCGTGCCGTGCCTCCGCCACGAGCGGGTGGGCGCGCAGGAAACCCAGGACAGCGTCATCGCCGTCGGTCGCGTCGAGGTCGAGGAAGGGCTGCGCCGCTGCCTCGACGACGACGTGCCACTCGGACTCCTCGGCCACCTGGAGGGCGACCCGGACGTGCCGGGCCAGCACGGCCGCAGGGACGACGTCATCCGTCGGGTCGTGCCGACCGTCGGGGTCGGTGACGCGGACCCAGTACGCCGGCGCCGTGGCCCAGCCCGCGGCGATCGCCGGGTCGTGCAGCAGCTCGGACAGGCGAGCCGAGGTGGCGTCGGGGTCCGCCCGGACCGGCTCCGGGAGCGCTCGTGACCGCGAGGACCGAGCCTGGGCGAGGATCCCCACGACGTTGAGGGCCACCAGCACGAGGCCGACCCAGAAGAAGAGCGACCGCTCCTCGGCGTACGCGATCACGAGGTACACCGAGGCGGCCAGCGCCGCCGCGCGCGTCAACGGGTGCCGGGTCCACCTCACGTCCCGAGGCTAGAGGCTGGCACCACCTGGGCGCTGCCCCGACCCAGGCCCGGGACGGGAGGACCGACCTGCGGGGCACCTGCGAGCCAGCGGCACGTCGGGCGGTCCTCTGTGTGGTGTCCTGTCAAGGGACAGTAGGAACTGCCCAGTGGCGGACATAAGACCTGCCCGCTGACGGTCACGAGAACTGCCCGGTGGTGGCCATGGGATCTGCCCAAAGGGGGCGGCGGCCACCACCGACCAGGTCGG
>NZ_BAAGUS010000010.1:0-139253 GCF_054781275.1 Nocardioides ginkgobilobae
CCGTTCGCCGCTCGAGTACCCCCGAAAGGGCCTTTCCGCTCGACTTGCATGTGTTAAGCACGCCGCCAGCGTTCGTCCTGAGCCAGGATCAAACTCTCCGTTGAAAAACAACACCACCACCCAACCCAAAGGCCAGACGATGGAAAAAGAGATGCCCCTGACAGAAGAACCCTGACACCCAACCGGCACAAACCGATCAGGAAATTTGTCAGAATCATTGTCAAAGAAACCACCGACCAACCAGACCCCAAAAGGCCCAGATGATCGACGGGGCATAACAAACTAATTCGTCGACTATGACACACTGTTGAGTTCTCAAGAATCAGACGCGCACCGTCCCGTTCGCTCTCGCGACCGGCGGCGGGGCAACCTGCAGAAACTTACCTGTCTGTCTCGGCCTCGTCAACTCCGGGGAGCTGCTGGGCTGTGGCAGGCTGGTGAGCCTCCGTGCTGCGGACATGACAGAGCCCCTGGTTCGAGCTGGCCCGAGGGCCTCGCTCCGAGGAGTTCCGCTTGCCGCGGCGAGAAGGAACATTACACATGCCCCGGGAGCACACAAAATCGGGGGTCACCTCACCCGCGAGGACGCCTCCGCAGCGGTGCGGCGGGGCGGTACGCCGACACCGTCGCCTCGCCTGCCAGCCAGTACCTCCAGGGGTGCTCGGCCGCCTGGCGCAGACCCACCCGTGGTCCGGTCGCCACCGGACCGACCGGCTCCGTGGCCAGGTGCAGCCGGACCGGTCCCCTGGCCAGGTCCGCTCCCCCGTGCTCGAGACCGATGGCCAACGCACGGCACAGCCGGGCCGGTCCCCGCGCGAGGTCCCGGTCGGAGGCGCCTGGCCGCCGAGCGCGCGCGACGTCGAGACCCTCCACGACCTCGCCGGCCCGGAGCAGCACGGCCGAGGCGGTGCCCGGGGTGCCGGTGACGACGTTGGCGCAGACGTGCATGCCGTAGATGAGGTAGGCGTACAGGAACCCGGCTGGCCCGAACATCACTGCGTTGCGGTCGGTCCGGCCCCGGAAGGCGTGGGAGCCGGGGTCGGACTCCCCGGCGTACGCCTCCACCTCGGTCAGCCGCACCGTGACGCCTGCGTGCGAGACATGCGCGCCGAGGAGCCGGGGCGCCACGTCGAGCACGTCCCCGGCGAGCGACGAGAGGTCAGGCGAGCCGGCCACGCAGCTCGGCCGCGCGGGCCACCAGCTCGGCGTGCTGCTCGCGGACCCGCACCGGAGCCGTGCCACCGCGGCCGTCACGCGAGGCGACCGATCCGGCTGCGGTGAGCACCTCGCGGACCCCCGGGGTCAGGTGCGGGGAGATCGCGGCGAACTCCTCGTCGCTGAGCTCGTGCAGCTCGATCCCCCGCTCCTCGCACGCCCGGACACAGGCACCGGCGAGCTCGTGGGCGATCCGGAACGGCACGTCCTGTCGCACCAGCCACTCCGCGATGTCGGTCGCCAGGGAGAAGCCGCGGGGCGCGAGGTCGGCGGTCCGCTCCCCGTGGAAGACCAGCGTCGCAACCTGACCGGTGAAGGCAGGCAGCAGCACCTCGAGGGTGTCGACGGAGTCGAAGACCGGCTCCTTGTCCTCCTGGAGGTCGCGGTTGTAGGCCAGCGGCAGCGCCTTGAGCGTGGCCATGAGGCCGGACAGGTTGCCGATGAGGCGGCCGGCCTTGCCGCGCGCCAGCTCGGAGATGTCCGGGTTCTTCTTCTGCGGCATGATCGAGGACCCGGTCGACCACGAGTCGTGCAGCGTCACGAAGCCGAACTCGTGCGTCGCCCAGAGGATGACCTCCTCGGCGATCCGGCTGACGTCCACCCCGATCTGGGCGGCCACGAAGGCCAGTTCGGCGACGAAGTCGCGCGAGGCGGTGCCGTCGATGGAGTTGGCGGTCGAGCCCGTGAAGCCCAGCTCCGCGGCGACACCGGTCGGGTCCAGGCCGAGGGACTGGCCCGCCAACGCTCCCGAGCCGTACGGCGAGTCGCCGGCCACCCGGGCGTCCCAGTCGGCCAGGCGGTCGACGTCGCGCAGCAGCGCCCAGGCGTGCGCCATGAGGTGGTGCGACAGCAGCACCGGCTGCGCGTGCTGGAGGTGGGTGCGTCCCGGCATGATCGTCGGCCCGGTGCCGCCGGTCTCCTCCGAGCCCAGGTGCGCCTCGGCCTGGGTCGCCAGCGCCCCGACGAGGTCCAGCACGTGGCCACCGATGACGCGGGCGTGGTCGCGCAGGAACACCTTGAACAGCGTGGCGATCTGGTCGTTGCGCGACCGGCCGGCCCGCAGCCGGCCACCGACGTCGGGGCCGACCTCCTCCAGGAGCAGCCGCTCCAGCGCCCCGTGCACGTCCTCGTCGGTGGGGTCGGGGTGCAGCTCGCCGGCGGCGTACCGCTCCCCCAGCACCGCGAGGCCGCGCAGCAGCTCGGCGTGGTCGGCGTCGGAGAGCAGACCGGCGCGGTGCAGCGCGTTGGCGTGGGCCCGCGAGCCCGCGAGGTCGTAGGGCGTGAGCCGCCAGTCGAAGTGGGTCGACCGGGACAGCGCGTCGAGCTCCGGCGAGGGTCCCCCGGCGAAGCGACCGCCCCAGAGCTTGCCGGTGTTGGTGCCCTCGCCCTTGCCGGGCTCGAGCGGGTCGGCGGTGCCGGTCACTGGGGGTTCCTCTCGTCGGCGGCCAGGTCGGCCACGGCCTCGACGGCCTTGATCATGATGTCGGGGAGATCGGGGAAGACCGCGCGACCGTCGGCGGCGAGGTCGGTGGGACTCCACCAGCCGTGGTCGAGCACGTTGTCGACCTCGAGGGGCTCGAGGTGGTCGAAGACGACCTCGACGTCGTGCGCGAGCGTGAGGGCGAAGAACGTCGAGTCGCCGAGGAACGACCGACCGTCGTAGCTGAAGGGCACGAGGTCACGGTGCACCGGGCCGACCAGGTCGGCGGCCTCGATCCGGATCCCGGTCTCCTCGTGCATCTCGCGCACGGCGGCGTCGTGCAGGGTCTCCCCCGGGTCGACGGCACCGCCGATGGTGCCCCAGCGCGCGACGCCCGGCCGTCCGGGGTCCTGGTCGAGGAGCAGCAGCACCTCGCCGCGGTGGTTGACCGGCAGCACCCGCGCGGTGACCCGCAGCGTCGGCTCACCGGGGGTGGTCACCATCGGCTCGTCCATCAATCGGTGCCGAACTCCATGGCCGCCGCGTCCAGCGCCTCGTCTCCGGTCTGGCCGAGCTCGGCGTTCTCGGCGATCCGGCTGGCGCCGCCCGGCTCGATCTCACCGAAGAGCGTGCCGTTCTCGACCAGGATCTGGCCCTGGTCCAGCGGCTGCCCGGCGTACATCTCGAGCTTGGCGCGCGAGTCGGCGATGTCGAGGTTGCGCATCGTGAGCTGGCCGATCCGGTCCAGCGGGCCGAAGGCGGCGTTCTCGGTGCGCTCCATCGAGAGCTTGTCGGGGTGGTAGGAGAAGCCCTTGCCGACGGTCGAGAGCACGGTGTAGTCCTCGCCGCGGCGCAGCCGCAGCGTCACCTCGCCGGTGACCAGGGAGGCGACCCAGCGCAGGAGGCCCTCCCGGATCATCAGCGCCTGCGGGTCGAGCCAGCGGCCCTCGTAGAGCAGCCGACCGAGCTTGCGGCCCTCGTTGTGGTACTGCGCGACCGTGTCCTCGTTGTGGATCGCGTTGAGCAACCGCTCGTAGGCGATCCACAGCAGCGCCATGCCCGGCGCCTCGTAGATGCCGCGCGACTTGGCCTCGATGATCCGGTTCTCGATCTGGTCCGACATGCCCAGGCCGTGGCGACCGCCGACCGCATTGGCCTCCATCACCAGCGCGACCGGGTCGCGGAAGGTCTCACCGTTGATCGCCACCGGGCGACCCTGGTCGAAGCGGACCCGCACGTCCTCGGTCTCGATCTGCACCGAGGGGTCCCAGAACTTCACGCCCATGATCGGCTCGACGGTCTCCAGCGAGACGTCGAGGTGCTCCAGGGTCTTGGCCTCGTGGGTGGCACCCCAGATGTTGGCGTCGGTGGAGTAGGCCTTCTCCTTCGAGTCGCGGTAGGGCAGGTCGTGCTCGACCAGCCACTGGCTCATCTCCGCGCGCCCGCCGAGCTCGTGCACGAACTCCGGGTCCAGCCACGGCTTGTAGATCCGCAGGTCGGGGTTGGCCAGCAGGCCGTAGCGGTAGAACCGCTCGATGTCGTTGCCCTTGAAGGTCGAGCCGTCGCCCCAGATGTCGACGCCGTCCTCGTGCATGGCGCGCACCAGCATGGTGCCGGTGACCGCGCGGCCGAGCGGGGTGGTGTTGAAGTACGCGCGCCCGCCCGAGCGGATGTGGAAGGCGCCGCACGCGATCGCGGCCAGACCCTCCTCGACCAGCTGGCGGCGGCAGTCCACGGCGCGGGCGATCTCGGCGCCGTACTGCAGGGCCCGGTCGGGCACCCCGGAGATGTCCGGCTCGTCGTACTGCCCGATGTCGGCGGTGTAGGTGCAGGGCACGGCGCCCTTGTCGCGCATCCAGGCCACCGCGACGGAGGTGTCGAGTCCGCCGGAGAACGCGATGCCCACGCGCTCGCCCTTCGGCAACGTGGTCAGGACCTTGCTCACGGGTGCTCCTCGGTGTCTGTGTCGGTGACGGTCGTGCTCGGGGGTGTGCTCGGGGGTGTGCTCGGGGGGATGGTGCCAGGGGTCCGGGGGGTGTCCAGGAGGGAGACCGGGCCCTGGCTGGCCGGCGGGTGCTCGGCCATCGCCAGGAGGCGGTGGGCGAGGTCGTCGCCGCCGATCGGGTCGCGGCCGATGACCAGCACGGTGTCGTCGCCGGCGATGGTGCCCAGCACGTCGTTGAGCTCGGCCTTGTCGAAGGCCGAGGCCAGGAACTGCGCGGCCCCCGGCGGGGTGCGCAGCACGACGAGGTTGCCGCTGGCCTCCGCGCTCACCAGCAGCTCGGCCAGCAGGCGGGCCAGCCGCGCGCGGCCGGTGGCGGTGTCGGCGGGTGCCAGCGGGGTGCGGTCGCCGCCCTCGGCCGGCACGGCGTAGACCAGGGTGCCGGAGGCGCCGCGGACCTTGACGGCCTCGAGCTCGACCAGGTCGCGCGACAGCGTCGCCTGGGTGACGCGCACGCCGTTCTCGGCCAGCAGCACGGCGAGCTCGCCCTGGGAGTGGATCTCCCGGGAGCCGACCAGCTCGACGATCAGCTGGTGCCGGGCGTTCTTGGTCGTGGGTCGCAGGGCCTGCTCGCTCATCGCAGCAACGCCCCCTCCCCGGCCCGGAGCAGCCACGCCATGACGGCCTTCTGTGCGTGACGCCGGTTCTCCGCCTCGTCCCAGACCGCGCTCTGCGGGCCCTCGAGCACGTCGGCGGAGATCTCCTTGCCGCGGTACGCCGGCAGGCAGTGCAGCACGATGGCGTCCGGCCCCGCGCAGGCGAGCAGCTCGGCGTCCAGGGACCAGGCCGCGAAGGCCGCGGCCCGCGCGGACTCCTCGCTCTCCTTGCCCATCGAGATCCAGGTGTCGGTGACGACGACGTCGGCCCCGGTGACGGCCGCGCGCGGGTCGGGCTCGGCGACCGCGGAGCCGCCCGTGGTCGCGGCGATCTCGCGGGCGCGCTCGAACATCGCCTCCGAGGGCATGAAGCCCTCCGGCGCGCTGACCCGCACGTGCATGCCGGCGGTGGTGCCGGCGAGCAGCCAGGAGTTGCCCATGTTGCAGGCGCCGTCGCCGACGAAGGCGACGGTCAGGCCGGCGAGGTCGCCCTTGTGCTCGCGGACCGTCAGCAGGTCGGCGATGAGCTGGCACGGGTGGAAGTCGTCGGTGAGCGCGTTGACCACGGGGACGCCGGCGTGGGCGGCCATCGTGTCCAGGTCGGACTGGTGGAAGGTGCGCCACACGACCACGGAGACCTGGCGGCCCAGCACGCGCGCGACGTCCTCGACGGACTCGCGGACCCCGATCCCGGCGAGCCTGCCCTCGACGAGCATCGGGTTGCCGCCGAGCTCCGCGATGCCGGCGCCGAAGGAGACCTGGGTGCGCAGTGTCGGCTTGTCGAAGATCATCGCGACCGACTGCGGTCCGGCGAGCGGCTTGGCGTCGTACGGCGAGCGCTTCATGGCGGCCGCGAGGTCGAGGACCTCGGCCTGCTCGGCCGGGCTCAGGTCGTCGTCGCGCAGGAAGTGGCGCAGGGTCGGGGCGGCCACCTCACACCCCCGCGGCGTCGAGGATGCCCGGCCAGGCGGCCAGGAAGGCGGCGGCGTCCTCGTCGGTGAGGACGAGCGGCGGGGCGAGCCGGATGCGGCGCGGCGTGGGAGCGTTGACGATGAAGCCGGCGTGCTGGGCGGCCTCGACCACCTGGGCCGCGGTCTCGGAGACCAGGTCAAGGCCGATGAGCAGGCCCTCGCCCCGGACCTCGGTGACCCGGGGGTCGGCGGCCAGGCCGTCGCGGATCTTCTGCCCGAGGACGGCGACGTGCTCGAGCAGCCCCTCGCCCTCGATCGTGGCGATCACGGCGAGCGCCGCGGCGCACGCGACGGGGTTGCCGCCGAAGGTGGTGCCGTGGTTGCCCGGCTGCAGCAGGTCGGCGGCCCGGCCCAGACCCACGACGGCACCGATCGGGTAGCCGCCGCCCAGTCCCTTGGCGAGCGTGACCACGTCGGGGACCACGCCGTGGCGCAGGTGGGCGAACCACTCCCCCGTGCGGCCGACGCCGGACTGCACCTCGTCGAGCCACAGCAGCGCACCGTGCTCGTCGGCGACCGCGCGGGCCGCGGCGAGGTAGGCGTCGGGGGCGACCACGACGCCGGCCTCGCCCTGGATCGGCTCCAGGCAGATCGCCGCGGTCCGGTCGGTGACGGCGGCGGCGAGCGCCTCGACGTCGCCGTACGGGACGAAGGTGACCTCGCCCGGCAGCGGCTCGAACGGCTCGCGGTAGGCCGCCTTGCTGGTGAGCGCGAGCGCGCCCATCGTGCGGCCATGGAAGCCGCCCTCGGCCGCGACCACGTGCGTGCGGCCGGTGCGCCGGGTGAGCTTGAAGGCGCCCTCGTTGGCCTCGGCGCCGGAGTTGGCGAGGAAGACCTTGCCCTCGTGACCGCCGAGCAGCGCCAGGAGCTTCTCGGCGAGCTCGACCTGCGGGCCGGTGGTGAAGAAGTTGGAGACGTGGCCGAGGGTCTGCAGCTGCTCGGTCACCGCGGCGACCAGGGCCGGGTGGGCGTGGCCGAGGGAGTTGACCGCGATCCCGCCGAGCAGGTCGACGTACTCCTTGCCGTGCTCGTCCCAGACGTGGGTGCCCTCACCCCGGACCAGCGCCAGCTTGGGCGGGCCGAAGGTGTTCATCAGCGCGTGGGTGTAGCGCTCGGTGAGGTCGCTCGTGGGGGTGCTCACTTGACCATCGCCTGCTTCCGGGCCTTGCGGACCTTCGTCTCGACGCCGGGCAGCACCTGGGTGCCGACGCCCTCGTCGGTGAAGAGCTCCAGCAGGACGGCGTGCGGCTCGCGACCGTCGACGACGGTGGCCCGCGGGACGCCCTCGGCGACCGCCTTGCGGCAGGCCTCCATCTTGGGGACCATCCCGCTGGCGAGCGTGGGCAGCAGCTCACCCAGGGTCTCGGGGCTGATCTCGTAGATGACGTCGTCGCTGTCGGGCCAGTCGCGGTAGAGCCCCTCGACGTCGGTGAGGACCAGGAGCTTCTCGGCACCCAGCGCGACCGCCAGGGCCGCGGCCGCGGTGTCGGCGTTGACGTTGTGCACCGCACCGTGGACGTCGGGCGCGACGCTGGAGACGACCGGGATGCGCCCGGCCTCGATGATGTCGAGGACCGCCTCGGGGCGGACCTTGGCGACCTCGCCGACCAGGCCGAGGTCGACCTCCTCGCCGTCGACGATGGTGTTGGTGGGCTCGGCGGTGAAGAGACCGGCGTCCTCGCCCGACATGCCGACGGCCAGGGGGCCGTGGGAGTTGATCAGGCCGACCAGCTCGCGCTGGACCTGGCCGACCAGGACCATCCGGACCACGTCCATCGCCTCGGGCGTGGTGACGCGCAGCCCGCCGCGGAACTCCGACTCGATGCCGAGCTTGTCGAGCATCTGGGAGATCTGCGGGCCACCGCCGTGGACCACGACCGGCTTGAAGCCGGCGAAGCGGAGGAAGGCGACGTCCTCGGCGAAGGCGCGCTTGAGCGCGTCGTCGGTCATCGCGTTGCCGCCGTACTTCACCACGACCACCTTGCCGTGGTAGCGCTTGAGCCAGGGCAGGGCACCGGCGAGGACGCCGGCCTTCGTGGAGTCGGCGGGCGGGACCTCGCTGAAGACCATCGACGCGGGGTCCAGGGCGGGGTTGGTGGCTGCGTTCGTGGTGTCGTCGCTCATGAGGAGTAGGCGCTGTTCTCGTGGACGTAGGCGTGGGTCAGGTCGTTGGTCCAGACGGTGGCCCGCTCGGTGCCGGCCTTGAGGTCGATCGTCACGCTGACCTCGCGCGGCTCTAGGTCGACCTTCGTCGGGTCCTCGTGGGGCGTGGACTGCCGGCAGACCCAGACGCCGTTGATCGCGACGTCGAGGTCGGCGGGGTCGAAGGCTGCGGTGGTGGTGCCGATGGAGGCGAGCACGCGGCCCCAGTTGGGGTCCTTGCCGAAGACGGCGGCCTTGAACAGGTTGCTGCGGGCGACGCTGCGCGAGACCTCGACCGCCTCCTCCTCGCTCACGGCGTTGAGGGTGGTGATGGCGATCTCGTGGTCGGCGCCCTCGGCGTCCTTGAGCAGCTGCATGGCCAGGTCGGTGCAGGCCTGGGTGAGCGCGGCGGTGAAGTCCTCCAGGCTCGGGGTGATGCCGCTGGCCCCGCTCGCCATGACGGTGACGGTGTCGTTGGTCGACATGCACCCGTCGGAGTCGAGCCGGTCGAAGGAGACCCGGGTCGCGGCACGCAGGGCGGTGTCGAGGTCGGCGGCCGGCACGACGGCGTCCGTGGTGAGGACGACCAGCATGGTGGCCAGCTGGGGGGCGAGCATGCCCGCACCCTTGGCCATCCCGCCGATGGACCATCCGGCGCCCTCGACCACGACCTGCTTGCTGACCGAGTCGGTGGTCATGATCGCCTCGGCGGCCTCGCCACCGCCCTCGGTGGAGAGGGCCGCGTGCGCGGCGTCGACGCCGGCGAGCAGGTCGTCGCGGTCGTTGGCCAGCCCGATCAGGCCCGTCGAGCAGACGACCACGTCGATCGCGCCGATCCCGAGCCGCTCGGCGACCCGCTCGGCCACGGCGTGGGTGGTCTGGAAGCCCTCCGCACCGGTGTAGCAGTTGGCGCCGCCGGAGTTGAGGACCACGGCGCGGACGGTGCCGTCCTTGACGACCTCCTGGCTCCACAGGACCGGGTTGGCCTTGCAGCGGTTGGAGGTGAAGACGGTCGCGGAGTCGTACGTCGGGCCGTGGTTGACCACGAGCGCGACGTCCTTGGCGCCGGTCGACTTCAGGCCGGCGGCGACACCGGCGGCGGAGAACCCTGCGGGGGCGGTGGTGCTCACGGGGCGAGTCCGATCGTGGTCAGGCCCGTGCCCTCGTCGAGGCCGAGCGCGAGGTTCATGCACTGCACGGCGGCGCCGGCGGTGCCCTTGGCGAGGTTGTCGACGGCGCCGACCGCGACCAGGCGGCGGGCCGCCTCGTCGACGGTCACCTGCACGTGGACGGCGTTGGAGCCGGTGACCGACTGGGTCTGGGGCCACAGCCCCTCGGGCAGCACGTGGACGAACCGCTCGTCGGCGTACGCCTTCTCGTAGACCTCGCGGGCCTCGGCGGCACCCACGTCGCGGGCCAGCGGCGCGGAGCAGGTGGCGAGGATGCCGCGCGACATCGGGACGAGCAGCGGGGTGAAGGAGACACTGACGGTGCCGCCGACGAGGCCCGACAGGTTCTGCGTGATCTCGGGCGTGTGCCGGTGGCTGCCGCCGACGCCGTACGCCGAGGCGTTGCCCATGACCTCGCTGCCGAGCAGGTGCGGCTTGGCGGCCTTGCCGGCGCCCGAGGTGCCGCTCGCGGCGACCACGACGACGTCGGGCTCGACCAGGCCGGCGGCCACGGCGGGGGCGAGGGTCAGCGTCGAGACGGTCGGGTAGCAGCCGGGGACGGCGACCCGCGTGGCCCCGCGCAGGCGCTCGCGCGCCCCGGGCAGCTCGGGCAGGCCGTAGGGCCAGGTGCCGGCGTGCTCGCCGCCGTAGAAGGCGGCCCAGGCCGCGGGGTCCTGCAGGCGGAAGTCGGCGCCGCAGTCGATGACGACGGTGCCCTCCCCCAGCTCGGCCGCGACCGCGCCGGACTGCCCGTGCGGGAGGGCGAGGAAGACGACGTCGTGGCCGGAGAGGACCTCGGTGGTCGTCTCCTCCAGCACCCGGTCGGCGAGCGGCACGAGGTGCGGCTGCAGGGCGCCGAGCGGCTGGCCGGCGTTGGAGGCCCCCGTGAGGGCACCGATCTCCACCTCGGGGTGGGCCAGCAGGTGGCGCAGCAGCTCACCTCCGGCGTACCCGCTCGCTCCGGCGACGGCGACCCGCGTGCGACTCATGTGCATGACTATACAAAGGTCTGCATGAGTATGTGAAATCGGGGTGGTCCGGCGCGGGAAAGTCGGCTGCCGATCACGTGGCCGCGGCCTAGGTTGCGGTCATGAGCCGCCTGGACCCTGCCCAGTACGTTGCCCACCTGCGTCGGGAGTCAACCCGTTTCCGCGACGTCCTCACCACCACCCCGGCGGTGGCCCGGGTGCCGTCGTGCCCGGACTGGGACGCCGACGACCTGCTGTGGCACCTCGGCGAGGTCCAGTGGTTCTGGGGCGAGGTCGTCGGTTCACGCCCCGCCGGGCCGCCCGAGGAGCACCCGGCGCGACCCGCGGACCGCGAGGGACTGCTGGCCTTCTTCGACGAGGCGTCCGAGCGGCTCGCCGCGCTGCTGGGCTCGCTCCCGCCGGACGAGCCGGCGTGGACGTGGGCGGACGAGCAGACCGTCGGCTTCACCCAGCGACGGCAGGCCCACGAGGCGATGGTCCACCGGCTCGACGCCGAGCTGGCCGCCGGCGCCGTGACCGCGCTGCCCGCCGAGCTCGCCGCGGACGGCGTGGCCGAGGTCGTGGACGTGATGAAGGGCGGCGAGCCGCCCGCGTGGGGGGCCTTCACCCCCGACGGGCACACCACGGCCCTCGAGCTCACCGACACCGGGGACCGGCTGGTGCTGCGGACCGGACGGTTCACCGGCACGGACCCGGGGTCGGGCACGGCCTACGACGTGCCGCACCTCGTGCGGGCCGCCGACGACGCGCCGGCCGACGCGGTCGTGCGCGGGGGCGCTGCCGACGTGGACGCGTGGCTGTGGCGTCGTACGGACCGCGCGCGGCTGGCGGTCAGCGGGTCCGAGGCGGCGTTCGCGGCGTTCCTGGACGCCGTGGACCAGCCGATCGACTGAGACCTGGCGACGGGTCACGCGCAACCTGGCGACGGGTCGCGGGCAGCTCAGGCGCGCTGGACGGCTCCGGTGCGCTCGGCGGCGAGGGCCACGGCCGCCTCGCGGGCGGCGGTGGTGTCCTCGTCGGTGAGGGTGCGGTCGGGGGCGCGGAAGCGCAGGGCGAAGGCCAGGGACTTGCGGCCCTCCCCCAGCTGCTCGCTGCGGTAGACGTCGAAGAGCCGGATCGACTCCAGCAGGTCACCGGCGCCCTCGCGCAGGGCGGCCTCGACCGCGGCGGCCTCCACGGACTCGGCCACCACGAGGGCGACGTCCTCCTTGGCGGCCGGGAAGGTCGAGAAGGTGGGGGCCGGCCGCAGGTGCACGGCGTGCTGGATCAGGACGTCGAGGTCGACCTCGGCCGCCACCGACCGGGCCGGCAGCCCGAAGGTCGTGCAGACCCGCGGGTGCAGCTCACCGGCGTGGCCGACGAGCGCGTCGCCGAGCCGCAGCTCCGCGCAGCGGCCGGGGTGCCAGGGGGCGAGGGCCGCGGGCCGGACGTCGAGCTCCAGGCCGAGGGCGTCGGCCACCGAGCGCACGGCGTCGACGGCGTCGGACCACTCCACGGGTCGGCCGGGACCCCACCAGCCGGCGGGGTCGGCCTCGCCGGCGGCGACCAGCCCCAGGTGCAGCGGCTGGTCGGGCAGCGCCTTGACCAGGGCGTCGAGCTCGGCGTCGGTGGGGCGGCGGTCGACGGGCAGGATCGGTGCGGCGTCGGTGGATCGCGGCAGCGTCACGGTCGCGGTCTCGAAGACCGCCACCGAGGAGGCGCCCAGGCCGACGTTGCGACCCGCCGTGCGCAGCAGCGCGGGGAGCAGCGTGGTGGTCATGGCCGGGGCCTCGCTGCTGAGGGGGTTCGAGAGCCTCAGCACGCTCCGGCGCGGGTCGTCGGCCTCCAGGCCGAGCGCGTCGAGGTCCGGCTCCCCCACGAAGGGGAAGTCGACGACCTCGACCCAGCCCGCGCCGGCCAGGGTCCGGCCGATCCGGCGCCGCAGCTGCTGGGCCCGGGTCAGCCCGCGACCGCCGGGGGCGGCGGGCAGGACCGACGGGATGGTGTCGTAGCCGACGAGCCGCACGACCTCCTCGACCAGGTCGTAGGGGTCGGTGACGTCCGGGCGCCACGGCGGCGGGGTCGCGGTGAGGGTTCCCCCGTCCACAGTGACCGTGCAGCCGACGGCCTCGAGGTGGGCCACGGTCGTGGCCGGCTCGATGGGGAGCCCGGACACGCGGGCCGGCAGGTCCAGCGCCATGGTGACCGTCGGCATCGCCGGGGCCTGCCCCACGACGGTCACGCCGGGCTCGGCGCTCGCTCCGCCGTACGTCGTCAGGAGCTCGACCACGCGGTCGGCCGCGGCCTCGCAGATCGTCGGGTCGACGCCGCGCTCGTTGCGCTTGCCGGCCTCGGAGGTGATCTTGTGCCGGCGGCCGGTGCGGAACATCGAGACCGCGTCCCAGTGGGCCGACTCCACGAGCACGCGCGTGGTCGTCGCCGAGATCTCGGTGGACTCCCCGCCCATGACGCCGCCGAGGCCGATCGGGCCGGAGTCGTCGCAGACCACGAGGTCCTCGGCGCTGAGGGTGCGCCGGGTGCCGTCGAGAGTCGTGAGCTGCTCGCCCTCGCTCGCCCGGCGGACCACGATCGCGCCCTGCACCTTGTCGGCGTCGTAGCCGTGGATCGGACGACCGGTCTCGAGCATGACGTAGTTGGTGACGTCGACGGCCAGGGAGATCGGGCGCATGCCGGCAGCGGTGATCCGCCGGGCGATGAAGTCGGGGGTGGGTGCCGCGGGGTCGAAGCCGCTGACCGTGCGGGCGACGAAGACCGGGCAGCCGGTCGTGTCCTCGAGCCGCACGGGGTGGCCCTGGTCGTCGGCCGGCGGGGTGTCGCGCAGGGCCGGGTCGCGGAAGCCGGTGGCCCCCTGGACCGACACGGCGACCTCGCGGGCGATGCCGCGGATCGACAGCGCGTAGGCGCGGTCGGGGTTGACCTCGAGCTCGATGACCTCCTCGTCGAGGCCGAGGATGCCGCGCACGTCCTGGCCTGGCTCGCCGGCGTCGGCGGGCAGCACGATGATGCCGTCGTGGTCCTCACCCAGGCCGAGCTCGCGGGCCGAGCAGATCATGCCCGCGGAGACGTGTCCGTAGGTCTTGCGGGCGCTGATCTCGAAGCCGCCGGGCAGCACGCCGCCCGGGAGCACCACGACGACCAGGTCGCCGGGTTCGAAGTTGTGCGCTCCGCAGACGATGCCCTGGGGCTCTCCGGTGCCGTTGGCGTCGCCGACGTCGACGGTGCACCAGTTGATGGTCTTGCCGTTCTTCTGCGGCTCCGGCTCCTTGGTGAGCACCCGGCCGACGACCAGCGGGCCGCTGATGTCGGCACCGGCCGACTCGATCGCCTCGAGCTTGAGCCCGGTGAGGGTCAGGCGGGCGGTGAGCTCGTCGGTGGAGGTGCCCTCCGGCACGTCGACGTGCTCGAGGATCCAGGACTTGGGGGCCTTCATCTCAGGGCTCTCTTCTCAGATCTCGGTGCCGAAGGCGGCGCTGAACCGGACGTCGCCCTCGAAGAGCGGTCGCAGGTCCTCGAGGTTGTGGCGGAACATGAAGCTGCGGTCGATGCCCATGCCGAAGGCGAAGCCGGAGTAGCGCTCGGGGTCCACGCCGCACGCCACGAGCACGCGCGGGTTCACGACACCGCAGCCACCCCACTCGATCCAGCCCTCGCCGCGGCAGGTGCGGCAGGAGTCTGCGTCCACCCCGCGGCAGACGAAGCAACGCACGTCGACCTCGGCCGAGGGCTCGGTGAAGGGGAAGTACGACGGGCGGAACCGGGTGTCGATGCCGGCGCCGAACAGCTGGCTCGCCAGGTGGTCGAGGGAACCCTTGAGGTGCGCCATGGTGATGCCCTCGTCGACGACCAGGCCCTCGACCTGGTGGAACATCGGGGAGTGCGTGGCGTCGTACTCGTCGGTGCGGAAGACCCGTCCCGGGCAGGCGACGTAGATCGGGGGCGTGCGGGTGAGCATGGTGCGCGCCTGCACGGGGCTGGTCTGGGTGCGCAGCACGACGTGCCGCTCGGCGGGCTCGGTCCAGAAGGTGTCCTGCATGGTGCGGGCCGGGTGGTCCGGCCCGAGGTTGAGGGCGTCGAAGTTGAGCCACTCGGCCTCCACGACCGGGCCCTCGGCGATCTCCCAGCCCATCGCGACGAAGATGTCGGCGATGAGCTCGGACTGCAGGGTGATCGGGTGCCGGCCGCCGCGGCGGCGGCGGTCCGTGGGCAACGTGACGTCGACGGTCTCCTCGACCAGCATCCGCTCCTCGTGCTCGGCCTCGAGCACCTCCTGGCGGGCGGCGAGCGCCTGGTTGACCGCGCCGCGGGCCTGGCCGATCCGTTGGCCGGCCTCCTTGCGCGCCTGCGGCGGCAGCGCGCCGATCTCCCGGTTGGCCAGGGCCAGCGGGGAGCGGTCGCCGGTGTGGGCGATCCGGACCTGCTTGAGCGCCTCGAGGTCGGCGGCCGCCGCGATGGCGGCGATCGCCTCGTCGCGGGCCGCGGCCACGTGCTCGGCCTGCAGCGGGGTGACCTCGACGGGGTCGTACTCGGAGTTCGGACCGGACATGGGGCGCAGTCTAGGAAGCGCGCCTCCACCCCGACGAACCGGCACACGTCGCAGCGTCAGCGCGTGCGGTGGTCCTCCACCGGCCAGCGCACCACGATGCGCGCCCCGCCACCCGGGGCGTCGTCGATGACCACGTCCCCGCCGTGCGCGCGGGTCAGCCCGCCGACGATGTAGAGCCCGAGCCCGGACCCCCCGCGGGCCCCGTGCTTCCAGAACTTCGTGAAGACCTGGCGCCGCAGCTCCTCGGGGATGCCGGTGCCCTGGTCGTCGACGGTGATCCGCACCGACTCCGCGACCTCCGGGTGCTCGGGCCGGGCCGGCTCGGCCGCGAGGTGCTCCACGGTGACCCGGACGGTGCCCTCGCCGTGGCGCAGCCCGTTCTCCACGAGGTTGGTGACGACCTGGGTGAGCTTGTCGGGGTCGGCGGAGACGCGCGGCAGGTCGGGCCGCAGCTCCAGCTCCACCGGGCGGGCGGTCCCGGCGCTGATCGACTCCACGACCCGGCCCACGACCGTGGCGACGTCGGTCGGGCGCGGGTGCAGCTGCAGGCGGCCGGTGTCGATCCGGGCCACGTCGAGCAGCTCGGCGATCAGCCGGCTCAACCGGTCGGAGTCGGCGTGGACCGTGGTGAGCATCAGCTTCTTCTGCTCGTCGCTGAGCTTGTCCCAGCGGTTGAGCATCGCCTGCACGAAGCCCTTCACGCCGGTCAGCGGCGAGCGGAGCTCGTGGGCGACGGTGGCGACGAGGTCGGAGCGGTCACGGTCGAGCCGGGCCCGGCCGCGACCCGAGCGCAGGCTGACCGCCACCCGCTCCACGGGTCGGCCACGGCCGGCGCGGTGCAGCCGCGCGGTGACCAGGACCTCGCTGCCGTCCGGCAGCCGCCACGATTGCTCGGGCACGCCGGTGCGGGTGCTGATGCCCGCGAACGGGCAGTGGACGTCGTACCAGGTCTGGCCGTCGGTGTCGCGCAGCGCGAGGACCTCGCGCAGCGGGCGGCCGACGGCACCGGCACCGCCGTCGGGGCCCAGCCCGAGCATCCGGGCGGCGGTGGACGAGACCAGCTCGACCCGCTCGTCGGGCCCGGCCAGCAGGACCCCGTCGGGGAGGGCGTCCACCACGTCCTGAGCGCTCGGGTCCACGCGGCCCACCCTAGGCCCGGCCGCCCGCCCGTCGGCGTCAGGCGCGGTGGACCCGGGCGGAGGCGTAGAGGCAGAGCGCGGCGGCGGTGGAGAGGTTGAGCGACTCCGCGCGGCCGTGGATGGGGATGGCGACGCGGTGGTCGGTGAGGGCCGCCAGCTCCTCGGGCAGGCCCCAGGCCTCGTTGCCGAGCAGCCAGGCGGTGGGCGCGGCGAGCACGTCGTCCATCGCGAAGAGGTCGCGCTCGCCTGCGCCGTCGGCGGCCAGCACGGTCAGGCCGGCGGCTCGCGCGGCGTGCACGGCCGCGACGGGGTCGGGCTCGAGCGCCACCGGGAGGTGGAAGGCCGAGCCGACGCTGGCGCGCAGCGTCTTGGGGTTGTAGAGGTCCACCGAGCTGCCTGCGAGCACCACGGCGTCGGCTCCGGCGGCATCGGCGCAGCGCACGACGGTGCCGGCGTTGCCGGGGTCGCGGACGTCGGCGCAGATCGCCACCAGCCGGGCACCGGCCAGGGCGTCGGCGAGCGGCACGTCGACGAAGCGGCACAGGGCCACGACGCCGGCCGGGCTCACCGAGTCGCTGAGGGCGGCCAGGGCGCGGTCCTCGACGAGGGTGAGGCGTACGTCGGCGGGCAGCTCGGGCACCAGCCCGAGCGCGTCGGGGCGGACGAAGACCTCCTCGACGCAGCCGGCCGCGAGAGCACCCTCGACTGCCTTCGGGCCGTCAGCGAGGAACAGCCGCCGCTCGGAGCGTTCCGAGCGGCGGCTGAGCCGGCGTAGGTCCTTGAGGCGAGCGTTGGAGTGCGCCAGCGGGGTGTCGGCACCCGCGCGGTGCGCTCGCTGCTCGACCATCAACGGGTCAGGCCGAGACCTTGGGCGCGTTGACGTCCTCGGGCAGCGCGGCCTTGGCGGTCTCGACGAGCGCGTTGAACGCGGCGATGTCGTTGACGGCCAGGTCGGCGAGGATCTTGCGGTCGACCTCGACGCCGGCCAGGTTCAGGCCCTGGATGAAGCGGTTGTAGGTCATGCCCTGCGCACGCGCGGCGGCGTTGATGCGCTGGATCCACAGACGACGGAAGTTGCCCTTGTTCTTGCGGCGGTCGTTGTAGCTGTAGACCAGGGAGTGGGTGACCTGCTCCTTGGCCTTGCGGTAGAGGCGCGAGCGCTGGCCGCGGTAACCGCTGGCGCGCTCGAGGGTGGTACGACGCTTCTTCTGGGCGTTCACTGCGCGCTTGACGCGTGCCATGTCTGTTGCTCCTTGCTTGCGGACGTTCTCAGGGGGCCGGGGGCCCGGGATCTGGGGTGGGACCCAGTGGGGGCGTACGGGGGCGGAGCCCCCGTGGGATCAGCGGCCCAGCAGCTTCTTGGCGCGCGGGACGTCGGCGGTGGCGACCTCGGCGGTGCCGGAGAGGCGGCGCGTCACCCGGGAGGACTTCTTCTCCAGGTTGTGGCGCATGCCCGCCTTCTGGCGGCGGATCTTGCCGGAGCCGGTCACCCGGAACCGCTTGGAGGCGCCGGAGTGCGACTTGTTCTTGGGCATCGTTGTCTCTTCCTAGTTGCGGTGGTCTCGCCACGCCCGCCCGCGAGGGCGGACAGGGGGATCAGGGGGTCAGGCCTCGATCTCGGGATCGAGGTTCTCGGAGCGGCCACGCTCCTTGGCCACGCCGGTGCGGCCGGCGTTGGCGGCGGTGCGCTCGGCCTTCTCCTCCGCCTCGAGCTCGGCCTTCTCGGCGGCGGCGATGTTCTTGGCGGCCTTGATCTCGGCCTTCGCCTCGGCCTTCTTCTTGTGCGGGCCGAGCACCATGATCATGTTGCGGCCGTCCTGCTTGGGCGCGGACTCCACGAAGCCCAGCTCGGTGACGTCCTCGGCCAGGCGCTGGAGCAGGCGGAAGCCCAGCTCGGGGCGGTGCTGCTCGCGACCACGGAACATGATCGTGATCTTGACCTTGTCGCCGGCCTTGAGGAACCGCACGACGTGACCCTTCTTGGTCTCGTAGTCGTGGGCGTCGATCTTCGGCCGGAGCTTCATCTCCTTGATGATGACGTTGGTCTGGTTCCGGCGCGCCTCGCGGGCCTTCTGGGCGTTCTCGTACTTGAACTTCCCGTAGTCCATGAGCTTGCAGACCGGGGGGTGCGCCATCGGGGCGATCTCGACGAGGTCGAGGTCGGCCTCCTGCGCGAGGCGCAGCGCGTCGCCCGTCGGCACGATGCCGACGGTCTCTCCGTTGGGACCGACGAGTCGGACCTCGGAAACCCGGATCCGGTCGTTGATACGAAGCTCAGTGCTGATGTGTCCTCCTGGGGCTTGATGGACAAGCGGAACCCAGTCATGACACGCGCGCTCTCCGCGGACCTACCCCGGAGAGGGGGTGCACCAGCGAGGGCACGAGGCTCTCGCGGACCGGACCCGACGACCTGGATGTGGCTGGATGGAGCTGGTGCTGCGGTGGTGCTGCAGCGGCGGTCGGTGCGGGTGGGAGACATGTCGTTCTGGTCCCCGCTTGTGGATCGACTCCGCGCCCCCGGTCACCCGGGCACGTGGAACAGATCGGTCAACAGCAGATACTAGGCGCTTGTTCCCGGCTCGGACCAATCCGCGTCCTTGACCCACCCGACCTGGCCGCCCACGCGCGCGAGCCGCCAGCCCCGGGCCAGGCCCTCGAGGTCCACGCCCTCGACGACCAGCCGGGTCGGGCCGGCGACGTCGACCAGCAGCGCGGCGGCCCCCTCCTGGATCGCGGCCTGCGCGGCGAGCTGCGCGCGCACGGGCACCGGTCGCGCCTGGGGGTCCCAGGCCTGCATGGCGGCGGTGTGGGTGAAGGAGAGCAGCGCGTTGCGGCCGTCGCGGCCGGTGAGCAGGACGGCGGCCATGTCGCTGGACTTGTCGCGGGCCAGCCCGTCGTCGCCGACCTCGACCTCCCCCAGGACGGCGACCACCGGGACCAGCAGGCGCGCGCCCAGGAGGGCCTCGAGGCAGGCGGGCAGCAGCGCGCGCCGCTCCCGGGCGTCGGCGGCGGCGTCGTACGCCGTCAGCGCGGTGCGCAGGCGCGGGTCGTCGTCACCGGTGTCATCGGGGAACTCGGAGCCCAGCAGGCTCCGCCCCTCGGGGCTGCTCACGGCTCCATCCTGCCCCCTGGCCGCTGTGGCAGGCTGGAGGGGTGGACGACGCCGCCTGGACCGCCCTCGCCCTGACCCTCACGACCGTCGGAGCCGCCGCGACCTGGCTGCTGTGGCGCCGGCGCGGCCTGGTCGCCGGGCTGCGGGCCGCCGCGCTCACCCTCCTCGTGCCGGCGGCGTGGCTCACCGACACGCTGCGGATGTTCACCCGGATCGGCGACGCCGTGGCCGACTGGACCCTGGGCCTGGTCTTCTCCCCCGTCGTGTGGACGGGCGTGACGCTCGCCGGCGTCTCGGTGGTGCTGCTGGTGGTCGCCGGGATGCTGGCGCGGCGCGGCACCGGCGTCCGGGCACGGAACGCGGTGGCGCCCGGGCGCTCCGGCGACGCGCCCGCCGCGGGTCCCGCCGGTCGCGGCACCCCCGCCATCGACGACGACCTCGCCGACATCGAGGCGCTGCTGCGCAGCAAGGGCATCTCCTGACCGCCGCTCCCCCGCCCGACGCCCCGGTCGGGGCGACCGGCGCCGCGGCTCGCGCCGCCGAGCAGGTGCTGGACCTCGCCCTGTCACGACCCCCGACACTGGGGGCGGGCCGGCTGGTGCTCGTCGACGGGCCGTCGGGTGCCGGCAAGACGACCCTGGCAGCGGCGGTGGCCGCCGCCGCTGGGGCGCGGGCCGTCGCCTCGCGGGTGGTGCACCTCGACGCGATGTACGACGGGTGGGAGGGGCTCCCCGGGATCGGCTCCTCGCTGGCGGCACTGCTCGCTCCGCTCGCCGAGGGGCGCCCCGGCGCCTACCGGCGCTACGACTGGGTGGCCGGTCGCTACGACGGGACCGGGACCGTGGAGCCGGTGGACCTGCTGGTCGTCGAGGGGGTGGGCGCGGCGGCCCCCGGGGTCGCGCACCTCGGCACCGTACTGGTCTGGGTCGACGCCCCGCGCGACCTGCGTCGGCGGCGCGGGGTGGAGCGGGACGGGCCGGCGTACGAGGCGGTGTGGGAGCGCTGGGAGGCCAGCGAGGTCGAGACTTTCGCCCGGGACCGCGGCCGCGAGCGGGCGGACCTCGTCGTCGACGGGGCCGCGTCGCGCTGACCCTCGTCGTCGAACCGGTGCCGAGTCACCGTCGAACCAGCGCCGAGTCACCGTCGAAGCAGCGCCGAGTCAGCGGGGCAGCTCCATGACGAGCGCCCGGAGCTGGCGGGCGGACGTGCGCGCGTGGGAGCCGTCGGAGCCCTGGATGGCCATGACGTTGCAGGTGGTGCCGTCGGCCAGGTCGAGGACCACCCACGGGGCGCCGGGCGAGAGCCGGACCTCGACGATCTGCTCCCAGGCCAGCTGCCGGCGGCGGTAGCCGTTGACGACCAGCAGGCCCTCGCGGGTCGCGGTGGCGCGCGAGCGGACCAGGGCGTAGACGCAGAACAGGCCGAGGCCGGTCAGCGCGAAGACCGTCCCGATCTGGAACCCCGTGAACGCGTCGCGGACCTCTTGGTCGAAGGAGAGCCAGGCTGCGGCGTACACGACGATCAGCCCGACGCCGAGGACGGCGCCGACCAGCCGCGGGCCGAGCGGGCGCCAGGTGTGCGGGAGCGTCGGGGCGAGCGGGGGCTGCGGCCCCGGGCCCGGCTCAGAGGCGGCAGGCATGGATGTCGGTCAGCAGGATGCCGCGGGCACCCAGGCCGTAGAGCTCGTCCATGAGGCGCTGGGCGCCGTCGCGCGGGACCATCGCCCGCACCGCCGACCACCCCTCCTTGTGCAGCGGGGCGACCGTGGGGCTCTCGATGCCGGGGGTCAGCCGCACGGCGTGCTCGACCTGCGCGGTCGGGATGTCGTAGTCCATCATCACGTAGCTGCGCGCGACCAGGACGCCCTCGACCCGGCGGCGGAAGACCTCGAGACCCGCCGGGGCGGTGCCGGTGCGGGTGATGAGGACGGCCTCGGAGTCCAGGATCGTCTCGCCGAAGACCTCCAGGCCCGCACGGCGCAGCGTCGAACCGGTCTCCACGACGTCGGCGATCACGTCGGCCACGCCGAGCTGGATGCTGGTCTCGACGGCACCGTCCAGGCGCACGACGCTGGCCTCGATGCCGCGCTCCTCCAGGAACGCGCGCACGACCCCGACGTACGACGTCGCGATCCGCGCCCCGGCCAGCTGCGAGAGCTCGGTGAACCGGCCCGCGGGGCCGGCGAAGCGGAAGCGGCTGCGCCCGAAGCCCAGCTGCAGGGCCTCCTCGGCCTTGGCGCCGGAGTCGGCGAGCAGGTCACGGCCGGTGACGCCGACGTCGAGGGTCCCCTCCCCGACGTACAGCGCGATGTCGCGGGGGCGGAGGTAGAAGAACTCCACGCCGTTCTCGGCGTCGACGAGGGTCAGCTGCTTGGAGTCGCTGCGCTGGCGGTAGCCGGACTCGCGCAGCATGTCGGTGGCCGACTCCGACAGGGCGCCCTTGTTGGGCACCGCGACGCGCAGCAGCGGCTGGTCTGCACTGGTGGTCATCGGGTCCTCAGAGGTGGGCGTAGACGTCGTCGAGCTCGATGCCCGTGGCGAGCATCAGGCACTGGGCGTGGTAGAGCAGCTGGGAGATCTCCTCGGCGGCACGCTCGCGGCCCTCGTGCTCGGCGGCCATCCAGGATTCCGCGGCCTCCTCGACCAGCTTCTTGCCGATCGCGTGGACGCCGGCGTCCAGCTGGGCGACGGTGCCCGAGCCCTCGGGGCGGGTCCTGGCCTTCTCGCTGAGCTCGGCCCACAGGCCGTCGAAGGTCTTCACGGTCGCCCAGCCTAGGCGGTGGGCCACAGCCGGCCGACATCCGCGTGCGCCCGCGAGACCCTCACCGGGAGGGACCTGACCCGCAGTGGCTCAGCCGCGGCGCAGGTCACGCAGGGTGCGCGCGGTGAGCAGGGCGGCGGCGGTGGCCTCCCAGCCCTTGTCCTCGCTGGATCCCTCCAGGCCGGCGCGGTCCAGGGCCTGCTCGTCGGTGTCGCAGGTGAGCACGCCGAAGCCGACGGGGACCGTGTGGTCGAGCGCGACCCGGGTCAGGCCGTCGGTGGCCGCGGAGCAGACGTAGTCGAAGTGCGGGGTGCCCCCGCGGATCACCACGCCGAGGGCCACGACGGCGTCGTAGCCCTCCCCCGCCAGCGCCGAGGCCACGACCGGGAGCTCGAAGGTGCCGGGGACCCGGACGACCAAGGGCTCGGCGACCTGGTGCGCGGCCAGCGCGCGCTCGGCACCGGCCAGCAGACCGTCCATGACCTCGGTGTGCCACGAGGCCGCGACGACCGCGACCCGCAGGTCGCTGCAGTCGACGGGCTCGGTGGTGGGTGCGCCGTGTCCGCTCATCTCAAGCTCCCTGGATCAGGTCGTCGTTGGTGTGGGCCCCGCGCGCTGCGGTGTCGCCGAGGTCGGGCAGCACGTGGCCCATCCGGTCGCGCTTGGTCAGCAGGTAGGCCAGGTTGTGGTCGTTGGGGTGCGGGGTCAGCGGCACGCGCTCGGTGACGGTGATCCCGAAGTCCTCGAGGTTGCTGACCTTGTCGGGGTTGTTGGTCATGAGCCGGACGCTGCCGATGCCCAGGTCGCGCAGGATCTGCGTGGCGGTGCCGTAGTGGCGGGCGTCGGCGGGCAGGCCGAGGTCGAGGTTGGCGTCCACGGTGTCGCGGCCGCCGTCCTGGAGCTGGTAGGCCTGGAGCTTGGCCAGCAGGCCGATCCCGCGGCCCTCGTGACCGCGGAGGTAGACCACGACGCCGCGGCCCTCCTCGACGACCCGCTCCAGGGCCTCCTCGAGCTGCGGCCCGCAGTCGCAGCGGTAGCTGCCGAAGACGTCCCCGGTGAGGCACTCGGAGTGCACGCGGGTGAGGACCGGCTCGCCGTCCCTCAGCGCCGCGGGGTCGCCGTGCACCAGGGCGATGTGCTCGGAGCCGTCGACGGTGATGCGGTAGCCGAAGGCGGTGAAGTCGCCGGCACGGGTCGGCAGCTGGGTGACGGCCCGGCGCTCGACGAGGTTTTCGTGACGACGGCGGTAGCGGACGAGGTCCTCGATGCTGATCATCGCCAGCCCGTGCTCGTCGGCGAAGTCGCGCAGCTCCTGCCCGCGCTTCATCGAGCCGTCCTCGTTGACGACCTCGACCAGCACGCCGGCCGGCGTCAGACCGGCCATCCGGGCCAGGTCGACGGCGGCCTCGGTGTGCCCCCGGCGCACGAGCACGCCGCCCTCGCGGTAGCGCAGCGGGAAGACGTGGCCGGGCCGGGTGATCTCCCAGGGCTCGGTCGCGGAGTCGGCGAGCACGCGCGCGGTGCGGGCGCGGTCGGCAGCGGAGATGCCGGTGGTGACGCCGTCGCGGGCGTCGACGGAGATGGTGTACGCCGTGCGGTAGGCGTCCTTGTTGTGCGGGGTCATCAGCGGGACCTCGAGCCGGTCGAGCATCTCGCCGGGCATCGGCACGCAGATCACGCCGCTGGAGTGGCGGATCGTCCACGCCATCAGCTCCGGAGTCGCCTTCGCGGCGGCGAAGATGATGTCGCCCTCGTTCTCGCGGTCCTCGTCGTCGACGACCACGACCGCCTTGCCGTCGGCGATGTCGGCCAGGGCGCGCTCGATGGTGTCGAGACGGATCCGGCGCAGCGTGGGGTTGTCGTGGGGGGCGTCGGCCTCGTGGCCGTCCTTGGACTCGTCGATGCGGGTCATGCGTCCTGCTCCTTGCTCTCCTGGACCTGCGGCAGGTAGGCCGCGACCAGCTTGGCGACGTGCTTGGCGATCACGTCGGTCTCGAGGTTGACCCGGTCGCCGACCTGGCGGTGACCGAGGGTGGTGCGCGCGAGGGTCTCGGGGATGAGGCTCACGGTGAAGCTGGTGGGGCGGGCCTCGACCACGGTGAGGCTGACGCCGTCGACGGTGACCGAGCCCTTGTCGACGAGGTACGGCGCCATCTCGGCCGGCAGCGAGACCTCGACGACCTCCCAGTGCTCGCTGGGGTGGCGAGCCAGGACGTGGCCCACGCCGTCGACGTGGCCCTGGACGATGTGGCCGCCCAGGCGCTTGTCGGCGGTGACCGCGCGCTCGAGGTTGACCCGGTCGCCGGGCCGCACGCCGTGCAGGCTGGTCTTGTCGAGGGTCTCCTGCATGACGTCGGCGGTCCACGTGCCGTCGTCGATGGTGGTGACGGTGAGGCAGCAGCCGTTGACGGCGATGCTGTCGCCCAGGCCGGTGCCCTCGAGCACGGTCTCGGCGCGCACGGTGAGGCGGATCGCGTCGCCCTGGTCCTCGACGGACTCGACGGTGCCGAGCTCCTCGACGATGCCGGTGAACATCAGCTGTCTCCTTCTTCGGGTCTCGTGGCTCGCTCCGCTCGCACCTCGACCGCTGAAGGCGGCTCGAGCGTGAGCCGGACGTTGGGCTGCTCGCCGTCGACGACGGGCTGGAGGACGGTGACGTCCACGACCCGCGGTCGCCAGGCGGCGGAGACGGTGGTGATGCCGAGGTCGGCCACGGTGCCGGTGCCCGCTCCGAGGAAGGCGGGCGCGACGTAGGCGACGACCTCGTCGACCAGACCGGCCCGGATGAAGGCGGCCGCGAGCGCGGCGCCGCCCTCGAGGAAGACGTGCTGGCGGTCGTGCTGCCGCAGCGTCGCCAGCGCCTCGTGCGGGTCGCGGGTGCGCAGCAGCAGCGTCTCGGAGGCGTCGTCGAGCACCCGGCTGGTCGGCGGCAGGTCCCGCAGGCCCATCACCGCGCGCAGCGGCTGGTGGGGCAGGTCGCGGTCGTGGGCGTCGCGCACGGTGAGCCGCGGGTCGTCGGCGAGCACCGTCCCGGTGCCGACGAGCATGGTGTCGGCCAGGGCGCGGAACCGGTGGGTGTCGCGCCGGGCGGCGGTGCTGGAGATCCAGCGGCTGGTGCCGTCGAGCGCGGCGCTGCGGCCGTCGAGGGTGGTGGCGGTCTTCCAGGTGACGAACGGGCGCCCGGTCTCGACAGCGAAGGTCCAGACCCGGTTGAGGGCGCGCGCCTCGTCGGCGAGCAGCCCCGAGGCCACCTCGACCCCTGCGGCGCGCAGGGTGTCCGCGCCGCCTGCCGCCACCGGGTTGGGGTCGGCCTGGGCGTGCACCACCCGTCGTACGCCGGCGGCCAGGAGGGCCTGGGCGCACGGGCCGGTGCGACCGGTGTGGTTGCAGGGCTCGAGGGTGACGACCGCGGTGGTGCCGCGGGCCCGCTCGCCGGCCCGGGCGAGGGCGTCCGCCTCGGCGTGGGCGGTGCCGGCGCCGCGGTGGTGGCCCTCGGCCACGGTGCGGCCGTCGTCGTCGAGCAGGACGCAGCCGACGCGCGGGTTGGGGCCGAGCGGGACGCCGGGGGTCGCCGCCAGCTCGAGCGCGCGCCGCATCGCGGCGGTCTCGGCGGCGGTCCACGCCTGCCTGCTCGTCTGGTCGGTCAACGCTCGTCCTCGGTCCGGTCGCGGACTCGGGGGGACGGCGGGCGACCACGGCCGTCGTGCGTGACGGCGCGCGGGTGACCTGCCGCGGCGTGCACTTCCCATCCGGACTTTGACCGTCGGCCCAGGATTCCCACCTGGTCAACCGGTGACTGGCTGTCACCGGGTCGCGGGCTCGCGGCCTCTCGACCGCTCACCGCCGGTGCGGATTTCCACCGCCCCCAGAGCACGCGAGCATGTTCACTCGTCTGGAGTAGTCAACCACGATGGTCGACATCTGTTCCCGGTGACCCCGGTCACGCCCGGGCGGCGTCCGCCTTCTCGCGCAGGGCACCCACCATCGCGTCGGGATCGTCGGCGGAGAAGACCGCCGAGCCGGCGACGAAGGTGTCGGCGCCGGCCTCGGCGCAGCGCTCGATGGTCTCCAGCGAGACGCCGCCGTCGACCTGCAGCCAGGTCTCGACGCCGTGCTTGTCCATGAGGGCGCGGGCCCGGCGGATCTTGGGCAGCACCAGGTCGAGGAACTTCTGGCCGCCGAAGCCGGGCTCGACGGTCATGAGCAGCAGCATGTCGAGCTCGGGGAGCAGGTCCTCGTAGGGCTCGACGGGCGTCGCGGGCTTGAGCGCCATGCTGGCGCGACCGCCGGCGGCGCGGATCTCGCGGGCCAGCCGGACGGGGGCGGCGGCCGCCTCGACGTGGAAGGTCACCGAGGCGCAGCCGGCCTCGACGTACGTCGGGGCGTGCCGGTCGGCGTCGGCGATCATCAGGTGCGCGTCGAGCGGGATCTCGGTGGACCGCGCGAGCGCCTCGACCATCGTCGGGCCGAACGTGAGGTTCGGGACGAAGTGGTTGTCCATCACGTCGACGTGGATCCAGTCGGCGCTGGGGATGCGGGCCACCTCGGCCCCGAGGGCGGCGAAGTCGGCGTTGAGGATGCTCGGCGTGATCTGGACGTGTCCCACGGGCGGTCATCTTCCCAGACCCGGGCTCACACCGCCTGCGGGTGCTCCCCCGCCGGGCCGTCGAGCCGCGCGGCCCGGCTGTGCCGGGGCACCACGACGTGCACGGCGTTGCGCTCCACGGTGAAGGTGGCCGGGGTCCTCGCCGCGAGCTCGCCGTCGAGGTTGACCGGCATCGGCTCGTCGGTGACCACCCGCACGGCCCGGGTCGTGACGTGGTGGACCAGCTCGTGCTCGACGAAGTCCCCCGTGCGCAGGAAGCGCGCGATCGAGACGTGGTCGCGCACCCGGCCCCGCACGATGGCGTAGACGTCGAGCAGGTGGTCGTCGACCGAGGCGGTCGGCGAGACCGTGTTGCCCCCGCCGTAGTGCACCCCGTTGCCGACGGCGACCTGCAGCAGGTCGTCGAGCTCCAGCGGCGCGTGGTCGCCCTCGGGGAACTCCAGCCGGGCGCGGAAGCCGTCGTGGCGGCCGTAGGCGAGCAGGGTGGCGACCGGGTACGCCGCCGGCCCGAGCCGACGCTTGAGCCCGGGGGTGAGCCGCTGGGTCACGCCCACCGAGAGCCCGAGCGAGGCGACGTTGAGGAAGGCCTCGCCGTCGACCCGACCCAGGTCGACGTCCACGACCCGGCCCTCGAGCAGGTTCCTGGTGGCGGCGACGAGGTCGCCGGGCAGCTCCAGGGTGCGCGCGAAGTCGTTGGCGGTCCCGAGGGGCAGCACCCCCAGCACGGTCGTGGTGCCCGCGACCCGGGCGGCCGCGCAGCCGACGGTGCCGTCTCCCCCGCCGACGACCAGGGCCGGCGGTCGACCTGCGAGGGCCTCGTCGAGCGCCGAGGTCAGCGTGCGACCCTCGCCGACGGCGTGGAGCCGGGGCTCGACACCGGCCTCGGTCAGCAGCCGGCGTACCTCGGGCCAGGCGGCGGCGCCACGGCGCGAGCCCGGGTTGAGGACGACGGGGACCTGGGTGCCGGGGACGATCACGGGACCGACGCTAGGTCGCGGGGATGAGACGTCGGTGAGGACTTCGTGAGGAGACGATGAGACCGCTGCCGGCGGCCGCGGTCGGCGTCGGTCAGGCCTGCGGGTCCTCGCGGCGCAGCGTCACCTCGAGGTCGGCGACCTCGCAGCCCAGGGCCTCCAGCGCGCGGACGATGGCGAGGGCGATGACCGGCGCCTTGACCAGCGGGGCCTCGCGGTTCCACGTGCGGAAGTCCGGCGACCAGGGCTCCTGCCAGCCCTGGCCTCGCAACTGCGCCTCGACCTCGGGGGCGGTCTCCCACTCCCCGCCGAAGGACGTCGACCCGACGACCTCGGCGAGGAGCGCGCTCTGGGCGGCGGTGACGGAGGCCCAGCGGCGCGGTGCCGCCGCGGGCGCCTTGCGGAACAGGCCCCGCTTGACCGGCTCGACCCGCTCGCCGACCACGAGCACGTCGTCGAGGTCCAGGGCCAGGATCGCCCCGGCCAGGCGCCGGTTGACGTCGTCCCAGGTGCCCCTCACCCCGCGCCCTCCTCGCTGCCGTCGGTGTCCTCGACGTCCCCCTCGGGCTCGGCGTCGTCACGATCGGCCCACTCCAGCAGCGGGCTGATGTCCCAGACGGTCTCGTCGATCCGCTCGTGCAGGTCGCCGAGCTCGGCGAAGCGCTGCGGGACCGTGGCGATGGTGAGGTCGCGCGGGTCGGCATCGTCGACCTCGTCCCAGCGGATTGGGGTGGAGACGCGGGCGTCGGGCAGGCCGCGCACGGAGTACGCCGCGGCGATGGTGTGGTCGCGGGCGTTCTGGTTGTAGTCGACGAAGACCTGGCTGGGGTCGCGGTCCTTGGTCCACCAGGTGGTGGTGACGTCGTCGGTGCGGCGCTCGACCTCGCGGGCGAAGGCGTGCGCCGCCCGGCGCACGTCCTTGAAGCCGTGGTCGGGGCGGATGCGGACGTAGACGTGCAGGCCCTTGCTGCCGCTGGTCTTGGGGAAGCCCTCCGCGCCGAGCTCGTCGAGCACCTCGTGCACGACGTGGGCGACCCGGCGGACCGTGGCGTAGTCGCACTCCGGTCCGGGGTCGAGGTCGATGCGCCACTCGTCGGGCTTCTCGGTGTCGGCGCGGCGGCTGTTCCACGGGTGGAACTCCACGGTGCTCATCTGCACCGCCCAGATCACCTGCGCGAGCTCGGTGACGCACAGTTCGTCGGCCGTGCGGTCCCACCGCGGGAAGTGCAGCCGGACGGTCTCCACCCACGGCGGGGCGCCGGCGGGAAGCCGCTTCTGGTGCACCTTGGGCCCAGCCAGGCCCTTCGGGAACCGGTGCAGCATGCAGGGCCGCTCGCGCAGGGCGTTGACGATGCCCGGTCCGACGGCGAGGTAGTAGTCGACCAGGTCCAGCTTGGTCGCGCCGGTCTCGGGGAAGTAGACGCGGTCGGGGTTGGAGACCCGCACCACCTTGTCGTCGACCTCGATCTCGACGGCGGGCGGCTTTGAGGGCATGGCGGCGACCCTAGCCGCGGGCCAGCGCTGAGCGGTCCCACCCGTCGGTGCGGGCGCCTACGCTCGCCCCGTGTTGTTCGACCAGCCTCCCGTCGTGCGGGTCACGGTGGAGCCGCGCGACGCCCTCGACGCCCATGCGTGGCCGGGACGCCTGCCCGCGGTGCAGCAGTTGGTGCGCACCGGACTGGACCTGGGGCGAGGCGTGACGTTCCTCGTGGGCGAGAACGGTTCGGGCAAGTCGACGCTGGTGGAGGCGGTCGCGATGGCCTACGGGTTGTCACCGGAGGGCGGGTCGATCCACAGCCGGCACTCGACCCGGCCGACGGAGTCGGCGCTCTCCGACGTGGTGCGCCTGCAGCGAGGCTTGGGCGCCGGCCGATGGGGCTTCTTCCTGCGGGCCGAGACCATGCACGGCTGGTACACCTACCAGGAGCGGGAGGTCGGCGGCGGAGGTCGGCTCCACGAGATGAGCCACGGCGAGTCGTTCCTCGAGGTGCTCCGCACCCGCTTCGACTCCCCCGGCTTCTACTGCCTGGACGAGCCGGAGGCCGCGCTGTCGTTCTCCTCAACCCTGGCCCTCATCGGCACGCTGCACGACCTCGTCCGCGACGGTGGTCAGGTGCTCTGCGCGACCCACTCCCCCGTGCTGGCCGCGATGCCGGGCGCCACGATCCTCGAGGTCGGCGAGTGGGGTCTGCGCGAGGCGGCCTGGGAGGAGCTGGAGCTGGTGCAGCACTGGCGCCGCTACCTCGAGGAGCCGCAGCGCTACCTGCGGCACGTCATCGACTGAGTCCTCTCAGGGCAGAGCAGGTGCGTCCTGGCCGACCGCGGCGGCCGCGCTGCAGGCCGACCGTCCGTCGCGCCACTCCGCCCGGGTGATCGGCACGGTCACCACGAGCACCCGTCGCGTCCCGGCCTCGACCCGCGCGCGCTCGGTCGAGACGTAGGGCTGCACGCTCGGCTCGCGGACCCGGTGGACGAAGCCGCGGACGGAGACCGGGACCTCGCCGCGTCCCTCCACCCGCACCGGGACCCGGATGACGGCCCGGCCGTCCTCCCAGGTGCAGGACACCTCTCCTGTCGTGACCGCGGAGAGCGACGGCTGCCACGGCCGGGCCCACAGGAGCGCCGCTGCCAGGGCGACCACCAGCAGCAGGAGGACCAGCACTCGACCCGGCCGCCGCGTCACCGGGCGTCGACCCGCCGCAGGAGGGCGAGGAACATCGCGTCGGTGCCGTGGCGGTGCGGCCAGAGCTGCAGCGTGCCGGCGACGGGGCCGGCCGCGTCCTCGACCTGCGGGAGGACGGGGCCGAGGTCGACCGGCTCCACGTCGTCACGCGCGGCGAGGGCGTGCTCGAGGACACCGGCGGTCTCGGGCAGCGCCGGGGAGCAGGTCGCGTAGAGCACCACGCCGCCAGGACGCACCGCGTCGAGCGCCGAGGTCAGCAGCCGACGCTGCAGCGGCACGAGGCCGCGGATGTCGTCCTTGGTGCGGCGCCAGCGCGCCTCGGGCCGGCGGCGCAGGGCGCCGAGGCCGCTGCACGGTGCGTCGACCAGCACCCGGTCCAGCGAGCCGGGGGCGACCGGGGGCCGGGTGGCGTCGGCGGTCGCCACCAGGTGGGTGGCGGGGGTGGTTGCGAGGTTGCGTCGCACGAGGCCGGAGCGGTGGTGGGTGCGCTCGAGCGCGAGCAGGCTCGCGCCGCGGTCGGCTGCGAGGCCGGCCAGCAGGGCGCTCTTGCCACCGGGGCCCGCGCACCAGTCGGCCCAGCGCGCGTCGCGGCCCACCAGCGGCGCCGCGGCCGCGGCCAGCGCGACCAGCTGGGACCCCTCGTCCTGCACACCGGCGCGCCCCTCGGCCACCGCCGGCACGGCACCGGGGTCACCGCCCTCCAGGACGGTGCCGTACGGCGAGAGCCGGGTCGGCTCGCCGGGCAGCTCGTCCCGGGTGGCCAGTCCGGGGCGCGCGACCAGGGTCACCCGGGGCGGTGCGTTGTCGGCGGCGAGCAGCGCCTCGACCTCGGTCGGCCCGCGCTCCCCCAGGGCCCGACGCAGCTCGGCGACGACCCAGGCGGGGTGGCTGTGGACGACCGCGTCGTGGCGGTCCGAGCCCCGGTCGCGCGGCGGGGCGACCTCGGCGAGCCAGCCGTCCAGGTCGCGCTCGGAGACCCGGCGCAGCACGGCGTTGACCAGTCCCCCGGCCCCGCGACCCGCGGCCTCCCGGGCCAGGTCGACCGAGGTGGTGATCGCGGCGTGGGCAGGCACCCGCATGGCGAGCAGCTGGTGGGCGCCCAGGCGCAGCACGTCGAGGACCACCGGGGCGAGCCGGCGCAGCGGCCGGTCCAGGCAGGCGGCCAGGACCGCGTCGTAGGTGCCTTGGCGTCGTACGGTCCCGGAGACGAGCTCGGTGACCAGTCCGGCGTCGCGGCCGGTCAGCCCGTGGCGGCGCAGGACGGTCGGGAGCAGCAGGTTGGTGTAGGCGTCCTGCTCGCGGACCGCGACCAGCACCTCGAGCGCTGCCGTGCGGGCGACGTCGGGCGCGGTGGCGCGGGCGGGGTCACCCACCCAGCCGCGCCCCGTCCTCCAACCGGACGCCGCGCGCCCAGTCGGCCGCGGCCATCTGCTTCTTCCCGAACGCCTTGACCTCCCCGAGGCGCACGGCCGAGGTGCCGGTGCCGACGAGGACGTGGTTCTTGCCGACGGCGATCTCCCCGGGCTCGAGGTTCGAGGCGGCCAGGGTGACCGGGCCGATCTTGATCCGCTCGCCCTCGAAGGTGCTCCAGGCGCCCGGGAAGGGCGTGCACGCACGGATGCGGCGGTCGACGGCCTGCGCGGGCTCGGTCCAGTCGACCTGCGCGTCCTCGACGAGGATCTTCGGCGCCATCGAGACCCCCTCCTCGGGCTGCTCCCGGGGCACGAGGACGCCGTCCTCGATGCCGTCGAGGGTCGTGACCAGCAGGCCCGCGCCACCCTCGGCCAACCGGGTCAGCAGGTCGCCCGCGGTGTCGTGCTCGCGGATCCGCTCGGTCATCACGCCGAATGTCGGACCGGCGTCCATGGCCTTGACGATGCGGAAGGTCGTGGCGCCGGTGACCTCGTCACCGGCCCAGATCGCGTGCTGCACGGGGGCGGCCCCGCGCCACGCGGGCAGGCAGGAGAAGTGCAGGTTGACCCAGCCGTGCGGCGGGATGTCGAGCGCCGACTGCGGCAGCAGCGCGCCGTACGCGACCACCGGGCAGCAGTCAGGCCGCAGCGCGCGCAGCGCCTCCTGGAACTCCGGGTCCCGCGGGTGCTCGGGCTTGAGCACTGGCACACCGAGCTCCTCGGCGCGCTGGGCGACCGGGCTCGCCACGAGCTTGCGGCCGCGTCCCGCGGGCGCGTCGGGGCGGGTCACGACCCCCACCAGCTCGTGGCGGGAGCCAGCGATCGCGTCCAGGGCGGGCAGGGCGACCTCGGGGGTGCCGGCGAACACGACGCGCATCAGGTGCCGAGTCCCTTCATGATCGGGTGCGGGGAGAGCTTGACGGTCGGAGGAGCCGCGCCGAACCACTCGGCCTCGCGGATCTCCTTCATCGCCAGCTTGCGGGTCTCCTCGTCGAGGCGGTCCACGAACAGCACCCCGTCGAGGTGGTCGGTCTCGTGCTGGATCGCGCGCGCGAGGTAGTCGCTGCCGTGGATGGTCACCGGCTCGCCGTGCATGTCGAAGCCGTTGGCCACGACCGAGAGCGCCCGCAGGCACTCGAAGCTCATGTCCGGGATCGAGAGGCAACCCTCGAGGCCGTCCTGCTGCTCCTGCGACAGCTCGAGGGTCGGGTTGACCAGGTGGCCGACCTCGCCGTCGACGTTCCACGTGAACACGCGCAGCCCCACCCCGATCTGGGGCGCGGCCAGACCGGCGCCGGGCGCGGCCAGCATGGTGTCGGTGAGGTCCTGGACGAGGCGGTGCAGCTCCCGGTCGAAGTCGACGACCTCGACGGCCGGCCGGCGCAGGATCGGGTCGCCGAAGAGGCGGATCGGCTGGACGGGCATGGGCGCGAGTCTAGGAGCGCCGCCGCAGGACGGCGATTTCGCGCCGCGGTCACGGCCGCCGGTGCCGGCTCGCGCTCGAACCAGCGCCGACTCGCGCTCGAACCAGCGCCGAGTCACCCTCGAACGGGCGCCGAGTCACGCTCGAGCTGGCGCCGGCTCACCGATGGTCCGGGCGGGGTCGTGGTCGGACGGGTCGCGCCGCCCACGCCCCCGGAGGAGCGTGGATGGGACTGGCCCCCGCCTCGTGAGGGACGAACGAGGCTGGTGGGTGCGACGAAGGGGGTGTGGGCGGCGCGACCCGGGAGACTGCGGCCCCGCTCCACCGACGGCGACCTCGTCTCACAAGGTCGGGGGGTCGACCTGGATGCGGACGGGGTCGAGCTTGCGGGCCGAGCGGAGCCGCTGGAGCTCGCCGAGGGCGGTGGAGAGGCGCGCGCCGTGGGCGCGCGGGACCCGGACCACGACCCGCTGGCGTGGCGGGCCCTCGGCGTAGGGGTCCGGGTCGGGCAGGTCGACCGGACCCAGGACCTCGACCGGGTCGGGGACGTCGAGCAGCGTGAGGGCGTCGTCGAGCGCGCCGGGGGCACCGACGAGGGTCGCCAGCCGGGTGGCCGGCGGCAGGTGCGCCTCGACCCGGGCGGCGGACTCGCGGGCGGCGAACCCACCCATGTCCCAGCGCACGAGCGCCTGGACGGCCGGGTGGGCCGGGTCGCCCACGACGAGGGCGCGGCCCCCCGGGCGGACCAGCGCCACGGCGTTCGCCCAGCGCCGCAACGCCTCCTCCTCGGTGCGCAGGTCGGGGCGGGAGAGCAGCAGCCAGGCGTCGAGCAGCACGACCGCGGCGTACCCGCCCTCGGCCACGGGCTCGGCCCCCGGCGTCGCCACGACCACCTGGGGCCGCCCGTCGACGCGCGCCAGGACGCCGTCGCGGGCCGAGGTGCGCACCCGGACGCTCGGCAGCGCGCGGCCGATCTCCTCCGCGGTGCGGGACTGGCCGATGACCGGGGCGCGCAGGCCGCGGTGCCCGCACTCGGGGCAGGACCACGCGGCGTGCACCTCCCCGCACCACCGGCAGGCGGGCGGCTCGGTGGGCGAGCCGAGGCGCAGCGGCCCTGTGCAGGCGGTGCAGCGCGCGGGGGTGCGGCACCGCTCGCACGCGAGCGCCGGGACGTAGCCGTGGCGCGGGTTCTGCACGAGCACCGGTCCCTCGGCGACGGCCTCCCGCAGCAGGTCGTGGACCTGTTTGGGCATCCGCGCCGCGCGGGCGTGGGCGTCGCGCACCAGGTCGTGCTCGGTGGCCCCGGCGACCGCGGTGCGCACCGCGGCGCGCAGCACCGCGCGGGGCGCCAGCATCTCGGGGGCCCACCCGCTGCGCACGAGGTGCTCGCACTCAACCGAGCGGGCGAAGGCACCCAGCAGCGCGGCGGCACCAGCGCGCTCGGCGCGCATCAGCAGCGTCTCGCGGGTGTGGGGGTAGGGCGCGCGCGGCTCGGCGTGCAGGTCGTCGCCGTCGTCCCAGACGACGACGAGCGCGAGGTCGCGCACCGGCGCCAGGGCCGCTGCCCGGGTGCCGACGACGATCCGCCGCTGGCCACGCAGCACCCGCAGGAACGAGCGGTAGCGCGCAGCCGGCCCCAGGTCCGCGGTGAGCACGACGTGCTGCTCCGGCTCCCCCGTGGCCCGCAGCGCGGCGTCGACGCGCTCGACGTCCTTGCCGTCGGGCAGGCACACGACGACCCCGCCGGGAGCGGTCAACGCCGCCTCGGCCACCAGGCGCGGCCAGTCGGCGCCGGGCGGCGGGTTCCAGACCGCGCGCGGGGCAGTGCCGGAGCGCAGGTGCCCGAGCCAGGCGGCTGCCAGCGGGTGCTCGGCCCAGGCGGCCTCGGCGGCGGCCGGGTCGCGGGGGACGACGCCGGTGGCGGAGGCCTGCTCCTCGGCCTCGGTCGTCGCGTGCCGGGGCGGGACGGCCAACCTCAGCACGTCGCCGCGGGTGCCGGCGTACCGCTCGGCCAGGGCTCCCGCCAGCTCGACCACCTCGGGGACCAGCACCGGCTCGGGACTGACCACGCGCCGCAGCGGTTGCAGCACGCCGGGGTGCTCGGAGGTCGCGACGCGCTCCAGCACGAACCCGTCGGCGTCCTGGCCGGCGAAGCGCACCTTCACGCGCACCCCGGGGCGGGCGGCCTCGGCCATCGCCGCGGGGACGGCGAAGTCGAAGGGCCGGTCGAGGTGTGCGAGCGGGAGGTCGAGGAGCACGCGCGCCACCGGGTCGACGTCGGTGATCGCGGCTCCGGCGGCCTTGCGCTCACGGGTGGCGCGGGCCTTGGCCTGCGCCTGCTTCACCGTCGAGCGGACCAGCCCCGGGAGCAGCTCGGGCTGTTCCTCGGGGCTGGCGGGCATGCGCGAGTTCTACCAGCCTGGACCGACGCCACCGCCGACGGCGGCCTTGAGGGCCTCGGCGCGGTCGGTGCGCTCCCAGGTGAAGTCGGGCAGCTCGCGGCCGAAGTGGCCGTACGCCGCGGTCTGGCCGTAGATCGGGCGCAGCAGCTGCAGGTCGGAGATGATCGCGGCCGGGCGCAGGTCGAAGACCTCGAGCACCGCGGCCTGGATCCGCTCGTCGGAGACCGTGCCGGTGCCGAAGGTCTCCACGAAGACACCCACGGGCTGGGCCTTGCCGATGGCGTAGGCGACCTGGACCTCGCAGCGACGGGCCAGGCCCGCAGCCACGACGTTCTTGGCCACCCAGCGCATCGCGTAGGCGGCCGAGCGGTCGACCTTCGAGGGGTCCTTGCCCGAGAAGGCGCCGCCGCCGTGGCGGGCCATGCCGCCGTAGGTGTCGACGATGATCTTGCGACCGGTCAGGCCGGCGTCGCCCATCGGGCCGCCCACGACGAAGGTGCCGGTGGGGTTGACCAGCAGGCGGTAGCCGTCGGAGTCGATGTCGAACTGCTCGAGCACCGGCGCGATGACGTGCTTGGCGATGTCGGGCTGCAGCCGGGTCTCCAGGTCGATCCCGGCCTCGTGCTGGGTGGAGAGCACGACGGTGTCCACGCGCACGGCGCGGTCGTCCTCGTCGTACTCGATGGTGACCTGGGTCTTCCCGTCGGGGCGCAGGTAGGGCAGCGTGCCGTCCTTGCGCACCTCGGAGAGCCGCTCGGAGAGCGTCTGGGCGATCTTGATCGGCAGCGGCATCAGCTCGGGGGTGTCGTCGCAGGCGTAGCCGAACATCAGCCCCTGGTCGCCGGCGCCCTGGCGGTCCAGCTCGTCGGAGGACTCCTCGGTGCGGGACTCGTGCGCGGTGTCCACGCCCTGCGCGATGTCGCCGGACTGGCCGCCGATCGCGACCATCACGCCGCACGAGGCGCCGTCGAAGCCCTTCTCGGAGTGGTCGTAGCCGATGTCGAGGATCTTCTGCCGCACGATCGACTTGATGTCGACGTACCCACTGGTGGTCACCTCACCCGCGACCACCACCAGGCCGGTGGTCAGCAGCGTCTCCACCGCGACCCGTGACGTAGGGTCCTGCCGCAGCATCTCGTCGAGCACGGCGTCGCTGATCTGGTCAGCGATCTTGTCCGGGTGTCCCTCGGTCACGGACTCGGAGGTGAACAGGCGTCCAGTCATGCGCGCAAGCCTAGACGGCGGCCCAGCGGGCGCCGATGCGGTCCCAGATGGCGTGGGCGAGGGCGCCCTTGGAGCCCCGGGGCACCTCCACGAAGGCACCGTCGGCCTCGAGGATGACTGCCTCGTTGTCGGGGCTGCCGAAGACCGCACCCCCGCTGACGTCGTTGACGACCAGCAGGTCGCACCCCTTGCGGGCCAGCTTGGCGCGCGCGAGGTCGAGCACCGACCCGGTCGCGTCCCCGGTCTCGGCGGCGAAGCCGACCACGACCTGGCCCTCGTGGGCCCGATGGCCCGCGAGCTCGCGCAGGACGTCGGGGTTCTGCTCGAGCTCGATGGCCGGGGCGGAGCCGTCCTCGGCCTTTTTGATCTTGGCCTCGCTGCGCGAGGTCGGCCGGAAGTCGGCCGGGGCCGCGGCCATCACGACCGCGTCGGCGGTGGCGGCGGCGGTGAGGACGGCCTCGCGCAGCTGCTCGGTGGTCTCGACGCGGACGACGTCGACGCCGGCCGGGTCGGCCAGCGCCGTGTTGGCGGCGACCAGGGTGACCTTGGCGCCCCGGGAGGCGGCGGCGCGGGCCAGGGCGTAGCCCTGGAGGCCCGAGGACCGGTTGCCGAGGAAGCGGACGGGGTCGAGGTACTCCCGCGTGCCTCCGGCGCTGACCACGACGTGGCGACCGACGAGGTCGCGGCCCGCGTCACCGTCGCGATCGAGGACGTCGACGCAGAGCGCGAAGACCTCGGCGGGCTCGGGCAGTCGACCCTTGCCGGTGTCGGCACCGGTCAGGCGCCCCTCGGCGGGCTCGACCACAAGCACGCCACGCTCGCGCAGCGTGTCGACGTTGGCGCGGGTGGCCGGGTGCTCCCACATCTCGGTGTGCATGGCGGGCACCAGCACGACCGGGCAGCGCGCGGTGAGCAGGGTGTTGGTGAGCAGGTCGTCGGCCAGGCCGTGGGCGGCCTTGGCCAGCAGGTCCGCGGTGGTCGGGGCGACCACGACCAGGTCGGCGGTCTGCCCGATCCGCACGTGCGGCACCTCGTGGACGCGGTCCCAGACCTCGGCGCTCACCGGCTTGCCCGACAGGGCCGCCCAGGTCGCCGCACCGACGAACTGCAGGGCCGAGGCGGTCGGCACGACGGTCACGTCGTGGCCGGACTCGGTGAAGCGGCGCAGGAGCTCACAGGCCTTGTACGCCGCGATGCCGCCGCCGACACCGAGGACCACCCGACGTCGCTGCGGCGAAATGGCGGAGGGCCGCTCCCCCGACGGGGAAGCGGCCTCCGAGGTGGTGCTGCCGGGGTCCGTCACGGGGACGGGGTCACTCCAGACCGGTGGCGGCGTCGGCGGCCGCGGCCTGGGCCGCTGCCTCCTCGGCCGCGAGCTCGGCGGGGTCCACGTGCTCGCAGGTCAGCAGGTCCTCGTTGATCTCGCGCAGCGCGATCGAGAGCGGCTTCTCCTGCACGTGGGTCTCCACGAGCGGGCCGACGTACTCCAGCAGGCCCTCGCCGAGCTGGGAGTAGTAGGCGTTGATCTGGCGGGCGCGCTTCGCGCCGTAGAGGACCAGCTGGTACTTGCTGTCCGTCTTGGTCAGCAGGTCGTCGATCGAGGGGTTGGTGACGCCCTCGGCGGCGATGTTGGGAGCAGACACAGGTCTGGTCTTCCTCACGTGTCGTCGGACAGAAGTGCAGGCCCCTGGGCGGGACGCCCGGAGCCAACCATCAACGATACCAACTCGTCGGCGGCGCGACGAACTTCGTGGTTGGTGATGGTCACGTCGAACTCGGGCTCGGCGGCCAGCTCCTCGCGCGCGGTGACGAGGCGGCGCTCGCGCTCCTCCTCGGTCTCGGTGCCCCGGCCGACCAGCCGGCGCACGAGCTCCTCCCACGACGGGGGCGCGAGGAAGACGAAGAGCGCCCCGGGCATGGTGCGCCGCACCTGGCGGGCGCCCTGCAGGTCGATCTCCAGCATCGCGGGACGACCGGCGGCCAGCGCCTCCTCGACGGGTCGACGGGGCGTGCCGTAGCGGGCCGCCTTGTGGACCACCGCCCACTCGAGCAGGTCGTCCTCGGCGACCATCCGGTCGAACTCGGCGTCGCTGACGAAGTGGTAGTGGACCCCGTCGACCTCACCCGGCCTCGGGGCGCGCGTGGTGGCGGAGACGGAGATCCAGACCTCGGGGTGCGTCTCGCGGACCGCCGCGGCGACGGTGCCCTTGCCGACGGCGGTGGGCCCGGCCAGGACGACCAGGCGGCTGGGTGCGGGGCTCACGCGCCGCCGAACTCCTTCTCCAGGGCGGCGACCTGCTTGACGCCGAGCCCGCGGACCCGGCGGCTCTCGGCGATGCCGAGCCGCTCCATCACCTGGCGCGCGCGCACCTTGCCCAGGCCGGGCATCGCCTGCAGCAGGTCGACGACCTTCATCTTGCCGATGACCTCGTTGGTCTGGCCCTCGCGCAGCACGTCGACGATCGAGGCTCCGGAGTTCTTGAGGCGGTTCTTCACCTCGGCCCGCTCCCGACGGGAGGCAGCGGCCTTCTCGAGGGCCGCCTGTCGCTGTTCGGGGGTGAGAGGGGGGAGAGCCACGGAAGGGTCCTTCGAGATCTGGGGGGCCGGAGGAGCGGGGCGCGCGTCAATCTAGTCAGAGTTCCTTGACCCCGGCAAACAGTCCAGGCTCTCCCTGGACGGTCCCGGTGCCGCGATTCCCTAGAGGTAGAGCGGGGTCTGGCACACGTCGCGCACCTGGGTCTCCAGCACCGCGAGCGCCTGCGCGGTCTGCGGACGCACCAGCTCGCGGGCCGCCGCGTCGATCGCGGTGCGCTCGTCCTCGGCGAGGTCCGCCGGCGGGTCCTCCCGGTCGTACGACGCCGCGTCGACGCCCGCGTCCTCCAGCGCGTCCTCGAGCGCCTCGAGCCGCCCCACGACCTGCTGCCACTCGTCGACGACGTCGCCCGGGGCGGCGTCGCGCAGGTCGCGCAGCTGCGGCAGGACCGAGAGCAGCGCGTCGGGCCCGCCACCGGCGACCGCCTCGGTCAGCGCCTCCTGGTGCTCCTCGACCCGCTCGCAGTAGGCCTCGAAGGGGTCCGAGGAGCAACCTGCGAGCAGGGATCCGCCGAGGGCCGCCGCGACCGCTCCGGCCGCCGCGGAGCGCCGCACCCGGGCGGGCCGGCCGAGGCTCCGGGTCACCGGAGCGGCCTGACGAGGCTCGCCAGCTCGTCGTGGGTGCGCCGCACGGCGTCGGCCATTGCCACCGGGTCCGGGCCCAGCCGCAGCACCTCGCGCGAGGAGCTGGCCAGGACGTGGCGCACCCGCGAGCCGAAGATCCGCGCGAGGTCGGCGACCGTGCCGCCCTGGGCGCCGAAGCCGGGGGCCAGGACGGGTCCGCCGAAGTCGAGGTCGGCACCGGCGTCGCCGATGGTGGCACCCACGACCGCGCCGAAGGAGCCAAGCGGCTCGGCCCCGGCGTTGAGCCGCCGCAGGTGGGCGAGCACGCGGTCGGCGACCCGCTCCCCCGCCGGGCCGGCACCGTCGTCGACCCGGGCGTGCTGGACCTCGGGGCCCTCCTTGTTCGACGTCAGCGCGAGGACGAAGACGCCCGCGCCGTGGCGCTGGGCGGTCTCCACCATGGGGTCCAGCGAGCCGAAGCCGAGGTAGGGGCTGGCGGTGATGGCGTCGCAGGCCAGCGGTGAGGACGGGTCGAGGTAGGCGTCGGCGTAGGCCTGCGAGGTCGAGCCGATGTCGCCGCGCTTCACGTCGAGCAGCACCAGCGCACCGGCTGCCCGCGACTCCTCCACGACCCGCTCCAGCACCGCGACGCCGCGGCTGCCGAACCGCTCGTAGAACGCCGACTGCGGCTTGACGACCGAGCAGAGCGGCGCCACGGCCTCCACGACCGTGAGGGCGAAGCGCTCCAGCCCCGCCACGTCGTCGGTCAGGCCCCACTCGGCCAGCAGCGCGGCGTGCGGGTCGATGCCGACGCAGAAGGCACCGCGCTCCGACATCGCCCGGTGCAGCCGGGTGCCGAATGGCTCCGCGGCTCCTGCGTGGGAGGTCTGGGTCATGGGGTCACCTCGGGGGTGCTCAGGGCCGTCGCGAGCCGCGCGGCCGTGGTGGGGTCGTGGAGGAGGGCGCTGCCGACCTGGACGGCCACCGCGCCGAGGTCGAGGAACGCCCGGGCGTCCTGGGGCGTGACGATGCCACCCGAGGCGACCACGTCGCACGTGGCGCCCGCGGCGTCCAGCGCCCGCCGCGCGTCGGCGACGCAGCGCAGGGCCAGCGGGCGCACGGCCGGACCGCTCAGGCCGGCGTCGCGCCCGTCGGGCAGGGCCGCCGGCAGCGCGCCACCGAGGACGACCGCGGCTGCCCCGGCGTCGGCGGCGACCTTCACGGCCTCCGCGACCCGGACGGTGTCGGGTCGCAGCTTGGCCAGGACCGGCACGCCACGGGGCAGCTCACGCAGCACCGCGGAGACCGCCGCACCCACGTGGAAGGGCTCGCGCACGTCCAGGACCCCGACCGCGACGGCGTCGGGCTGGGCGAGGTTGACCTCGATGGCGCTGACCCCGGGGGCGGTGGCCAGGCGACGGGCCACCTCGGCGTACTCCCCCAGCTCGCGGGCCACGACCGACACCACGACGCGCGCGCCCTCGGTGAGCAGCCACGGGAGCTCGGTGGCGAGGAAGCCGTCGAGCCCGGGGTTGGGCAGACCCGTGGCGTGCACCAGCCCCGCGGGGGTCTCGGCAATGCCCGGCACTTGCGCGCCGGGGCGTGGGTCGCGGGTGATCGAGCGGGTCACGACCGCGCCGTACGTCGACAGCGGGGCGTAGCCGGCCAGCTCGCGGCCGGTGCCGGCACAGCCCGAGGCGACCATCACCGGGGAGGCGAGCACCAGGCCCGCGACGGTCACCGTCATCCGAGCTCTCCCCAGCGGACCCGGTCGCCGCGGAGCACCGGGCCGTCGACGCAGGCGCGGGCGGTGCGGGCCACGCCCTCCTCGCCGACGACCGGCACCGGGCAGCCCAGGCAGAGCCCGGTGCCGCAGGTGGTCTGCTGCTCCAGCGCGACCTGGCTCCACGCACCGTGCTCCTCCGCCGCCAGGGCGGCGGCGTGCAGGGTGGGGGTGCTCCCCGCGGCGTAGACGACCGCGGCGCCCGAGCGGCGCAGCGCCTCGGGCAGCACGTCGGGGACGGTGCCGCGGGCGCCGACCGACCCGTCGCCGGTCACGACCGTGACCGAGCGGGCGATCCGGCGGGCCTCCAGCGCGGAGAGCAGGTGCGCCTCGTCGGCCGCGCCGAGGACCAGGCTGACCGGGCAGTCGCGCTCGCGCAGCCGCTCGGCGAGGGCGAACAGGGGCGCGGCGGCGTACCCCTCCCCCACGAGCAGGACCGGGACCGGCTCCTTGGGCAGGGCGAAGGCGCGCCCGCCGAGCGGTCCGGTGACCTCGACGGTGTCGCCGCGCTGGCGCGCGGCCAGCCAGCGGCTGCCCGGGCCACGCGGCTCCACGACCAGGGTCACGGTGGCGGCGTACCCGCCGAGGGGTCGGACCTGGTGGATCCAGAACGCCCGGCGGGCCAGGTGCCAGCGCTCGGCCGCCGAGCCGACCGAGACGGCGACGAAGGAGCCGGGTCGGAACCGCTCGCCCACGCCCGGGGCCACCAGCGTGAGGTGCTGGTGGGCGCCGATCCGCTTGCTGGCCAGGACCTCGGCGGTGACGTGGACCGGGGTCATCGCCCGATCATCGCCCGCTCGCAGCGTGGGTCCACTCGGCTCCGGGTCACTCCGAGAGCCCCCGCACGAGCCGCCGTGGCCACCCGGGGCCCTCGTAGACGAAGGCGGTGTAGCCCTGCAGCAGGTCGGCGCCGGCCTCGAGCCGCTCGCGGGCGTCCTCGACGGTCGTGATGCCTCCGACGCCGACGAGCACCAGGTCGGGCCCGACCCGCGCGCGCAGCCGGCGCAGCACCTCGGTCGAGCGGGCGGTCAGCGGGCGGCCCGAGAGCCCACCGGCGCCCATCGTCTCGACCTCGGCGGACGGCGTGGCCAGGCCCGCGCGGGAGATCGTGGTGTTGGTCGCGATGATCCCGTCGAGCACCCCGTCGCGACGGCCCGCCACAGCCATGTCGGCCACCGCGTCGACGTCCTCGTCGGCGAGGTCGGGGGCGATCTTGACCAGCAGCGGCACCCTGCGGTCGCCGGTGGCGGCGTCGGCGACGCGGCGCACGTGCTCCAGGAGCGGCTGCAGCTTCTCGACGGCCTGGAGGTCGCGCAGGCCGGGGGTGTTGGGCGAGGAGACGTTGACGACGAGGTAGTCGGCGTACGGCGAGAGCAGCCGGGCGCTGGTCTCGTAGTCACCCTCGACGGCGGCCTGGTCGTCCTCGGGGACGACCTTGGACTTGCCGATGTTGACCCCGAGCACCGGTCCGGAGGTCCGGTCACCGCGCAGCGCACGGCGGCGCAGCCGCTCGGCGACGGCGGCCGCGCCGTCGTTGTTGAAGCCCATCCGGTTGAGCACCGCGCGGTCCTGCGGCAGCCGGAAGAGCCGCGGCTTCGGGTTGCCGGGCTGGGCCAGCCCCGTCACGGTGCCGATCTCGACGTGCCCGAAGCCGAGCGCGCCCAGCGCGTCGATCCCGACGGCGTTCTTGTCGAAGCCGGCCGCCAGCCCCAGGGGGTGCGGGAAGCGCAACCCCATGACCTCCACCGGCCGCCCCTCCACCCCGGTCGCGGCGTGCGAGGCCCGCAGCAGCGGCGCCCCCGCCCGGACCGCCCGGAAGCCCAGGTGGTGGGCCCGCTCCGGGTCGATCCGGGTCGCGACGTGGGTGAAGAGGTGGTCGTAGAGCGTCACCGAGCAGCCCACTCCTGCAGGCTGCGGACCCCGATGTCGCCGCGGCGCATCGCCTCGATGCCCTGCACGGCGGCACCCAGGCCCTGCACGGTGGTGATGCACGGGACGTTGGCCATGACCGCCGCGGTGCGGATCTCGTAGCCGTCCAGGCGCGCCTGGCCGCCGGTGCCGGCACCGTACGGCGTGTTGACGATGAGCTGGATCCGCCCGTCGTGGATCAGCTGGACCGTGGTCGGCTCGCCGTCGGGGCCGGGGCCCTCGAAGTGCTTGCGCACGATCGTGCAGTCCACGCCGTTGCGGCGCAGGACCTCGGCGGTGCCCTGGGTGGCGAGGATCTCGAAGCCCAGGTCGGCCAGGACCTTGACGGGGAAGATCATCGAGCGCTTGTCGCGGTTGGAGACCGAGACGAAGACGCTGCCCGAGGTCGGCAGCGGCCCGAAGGCCGCGGCCTGGCTCTTGGAGAAGGCGGTGCCGAAGTCGCGGTCGAAGCCCATGACCTCGCCGGTGGACTTCATCTCCGGGCCCAGGACGGTGTCGACCTGGGAGCCGTCGGCGGTGCGGAAGCGGTTGAAGGGCATCACCGCCTCCTTCACCGCGATCGGCTGGTCGGCCGGCAGGTCTCCGCCGTCGCCCTCGGCGGGCAGCACGCCGGCGCGGCGCAGGTCGGCGACAGACTCCCCGAGCATCACCCGGGCCGCGGCCTTGGCCAGCGGGGTGGCGGTCGCCTTGGAGACGAAGGGCACGGTCCGCGAGGCGCGGGGGTTGGCCTCCAGGACGTAGAGGATGTCCGAGCCCAGCGCGAACTGGATGTTGAGCAGCCCGCGCACGCCGACACCACGGGCGATGGCCTCGGTGGCCTCGCGGATCCGCTCGATCTCGCGGTGGCCCAGCGTGATCGGCGGCAGCGCGCAGGAGGAGTCGCCGGAGTGGATGCCGGCCTCCTCGATGTGCTCCATGACCCCGCCGAGGAAGAGCTCCTCGCCGTCGAAGAGCGCGTCGACGTCGATCTCCACGGCGTCGTCGAGGAAGCGGTCGACCAAGACTGGTGCACTGTGGCTGATGAGCCCGGCGGCGACGTACTTCTCCAGGTAGGTCTGGAGCGCGTCGTCGCCGTAGACGATCTCCATGCCGCGCCCGCCCAGGACGTAGGAGGGCCGCACCAGGACCGGGTAGCCGATCTCGGCGGCGATCCGCTGGGCCTCGGGGTACGACGTGGCCGTGCCGTGCTTGGGCGCGGTCAGGCCGGCCTCGGCGAGCACGCGGCCGAAGGCGCCGCGCTCCTCGGCCAGGTCGATCGCGTCGGGGCTGGTGCCGACGATCGGCACGCCGGCCGCCGCGAGGCCCTGGGCCAGGCCGAGGGGGGTCTGGCCACCGAGCTGGCAGATGACCCCGGCCAGCGGACCGGCCGCCTGCTCGGCCGCGACCACCTCGAGGACGTCCTCGAGCGTGAGCGGCTCGAAGTAGAGCCGGTCGGAGGTGTCGTAGTCGGTCGAGACCGTCTCGGGGTTGCAGTTGACCATCACGGTCTCGTAGCCGGCCTCGGACAGCGCCAGCGAGGCGTGGACGCAGGAGTAGTCGAACTCGATCCCCTGGCCGATCCGGTTGGGGCCCGAGCCCAGGATGATGACGGCCTCGCGCTCGCGCGGCGCCACCTCGGTCTCCTCGTCGTAGGAGGAGTAGTGGTAGGGGGTGCGGGCCGCGAACTCCGCGGCGCAGGTGTCGACGGTCTTGTAGACCGGTCGGATGCCCAGCGCGTGCCGGACCCCGCGCACGACGTCGGCGCTCATGCCGCGGATCTTGCCGATCTGGGCGTCGGAGAACCCGTGCCGCTTGGCCTTGCGCAGCAGGGTGGGCGTCAGCTCCTCGGCGGCGGTGACCTCGACGGCGACCTCGTTGATGAGCGCGAGCTGGTCGACGAACCACGGGTCGATGGCGGTGGCGTCGAAGATCTCCTGCGGCGTGGCGCCGGCCCGGATCGCGTCCATGACCTTCTTCAGCCGGCCGTCGTGCGGGACGGTGATCTCGCGGAGCAGCGTCTCCTTGTCGAGGTCGACCCACTCCTGGGCCCAGTCGAAGACGGCGTCCTTGGCCTCCAGCGAGCGCAGCGCCTTCTGCAGCGCCTCGGTGAAGCTGCGCCCGATGGCCATCGCCTCGCCCACGGACTTCATGTGGGTGGTCAGCGTCGGGTCGGCGCCGGGGAACTTCTCGAAGGCGAAGCGCGGGACCTTGACCACGACGTAGTCGAGGGTGGGCTCGAAGGACGCCGGGGTGCTCAGGCCGCCGGCCTGGCTGGTGATGTCGTTGGGGATCTCGTCGAGGGTGTAGCCGATGGCGACCTTGGCGGCGATCTTGGCGATCGGGAAGCCGGTGGCCTTCGAGGCCAGCGCGCTGGAGCGGCTGACCCGGGGGTTCATCTCGATGACGACGATCCGGCCGTTGACGGGGTTGACCGCGAACTGGATGTTGCAGCCTCCGGTGTCGACGCCGACCTCGCGGATGACGCCGATGGAGATGTTGCGCAGCCGCTGGTACTCCCGGTCGGTCAGCGTCATGGCCGGGGCGACGGTGATGGAGTCGCCGGTGTGGACCCCGACGGGGTCGACGTTCTCGATCGAGCAGACGATGACGACGTTGTCGGCCTTGTCGCGCATCACCTCCAGCTCGTACTCCTTCCAGCCGAGGATCGACTCCTCCAGGAGCACCTCGGTGGTGGGGCTGGCCGAGAGGCCCTGACCGGCGATGCGGCGCAGCTCGGCCTCGTCGTAGGCCAGGCCCGAGCCGGCACCGCCCATGGTGAACGAGGGCCGCACGACGACGGGGTAGCCGAGCTCCTCGGCACCGGCCAGTGCCGTGGCCAGCGCGTGGGCGACCTTGGCCTCCTTGGGCGCGTCTGCGCCGAGCTCCTCGCCGTTGCAGATCACGCTGCGCGCGACCTCGGCACCCCACTCGGCCGGCAGGCCCTCGACGATCTGCTTGAACTGCTCGCGGTTCTCGCCCTTCTCGATCGCCTCGACGTTGGCGCCGATCAGCTCGACGTCGTACTTCTCGAGGACGCCGGCGGCGTGCAGGTTCATCGCGGCGTTGAGCGCGGTCTGCCCGCCCAGGGTCGGCAGCAGGGCGTCGGGGCGCTCCTTGGCGATGACCTTCTCGACGAACTCGGGGGTGATCGGCTCGACGTACGTCGCGTCGGCGAACTCCGGGTCGGTCATGATCGTGGCCGGGTTGGAGTTGACCAGGATCACGCGCAGGCCCTCGGCCTTGAGCACGCGGCAGGCCTGGGTGCCGGAGTAGTCGAACTCGCAGGCCTGGCCGATGACGATCGGGCCGGAGCCGATGACCATCACGGACTTGATGTCTTCACGCTTCGGCATGTCAGAGCTCCCCCGCCATCAGCTGCACGAACCGGTCGAAGAGGTAGGCGGCGTCGTGCGGGCCGGCCGCGGCCTCCGGGTGGTACTGGACGGAGAACGCCTTGAGGCGGCCCCCCTCGGATGCCGGGTCGCGGAGCTCGAGGCCCTCGACCACGTCGTCGTTGAGGCAGACGTGGCTGACCGTCGCCTCGCCGTACGGCGTGGCGGTGCTGCCCTCCAGCGGCGCGTCGACCGCGAAGCCGTGGTTGTGGGCGGTGACCTCGACCTTGCCGGTGGTGCGGTCCATCACCGGCTGGTTGATGCCGCGGTGGCCGTACTTCAGCTTGTAGGTGCCGAAGCCGAGCGCACGCCCGAAGAGCTGGTTGCCGAAGCAGATCCCGAAGTAGGGCAGGCCGCGCTCCAGCGCCCCCTGGAGCAGCTCGACCTGCGAGGTCGTCGCGGCCGGGTCGCCGGGGCCGTTGGAGAAGAAGAGCCCGTCGGGCTGGACCGCGAGGACGTCCTCGAGGGTGGCGGTCGCGGGCAGGACGTGGACGTCGATGCCGCGCTCGGCCATCCGGTAGGGCGTCATCGCCTTGATGCCGAGGTCGAGCGCGGCGACGGTGAAGCGCTTCTCCCCCTGGGCGGGCACGAGGTAGGCCTCGGTGGTGGAGACCTCCCCGGCCAGCTCGGTGCCGGCCATCTCGCCGGACGCGCGGACCCGGGCCAGCAGCGCCTCGGGGTCGGTCTCGGTGGTGGAGATGCCCACGCGCATCGCGCCGCGCTCGCGCAGGTGGCGGGTCAGGGCGCGGGTGTCGACGCCGGAGATCCCGACGACGCCCTGGGCGGCCAGCTCCTCGTCGAGGGTGCGCACCGAGCGCCAGCTGCTCGGCACCCGGGCGGGGTCGCGGACGACGTACCCGGCGACCCAGATGCGGCGGGACTCCGGGTCCTCGTCGTTGACGCCGGTGTTGCCGATGTGCGGCGCGGTCATCACGACGACCTGCCGGTGGTACGACGGGTCGGTCAGCGTCTCCTGGTACCCGGTCATGCCGGTGTTGAAGACCGCCTCGCCGAAGGTCTCGCCCTCGGCTCCGAAGGACTCGCCGTGGAAGGTGCGACCGTCCTCGAGGACCATGATCGCGGGGGCATGCGACGGCACGCCGACCTCCTTCTCCGCCTCACGGGACGGTGGTTAAAGGATGTTCGAGCAGGGGCGAGGCTACCAGCGCCGCGACCCCCGTCCTGCTTCGTGGTGCATGGATCTCTCTAGGTGAGAGCCCCGTCGCGGAAGGTCGCCCGTCCGCGCAGGAACGTGGTGCGCACGGCGGCGCCGAAGGTGCGACCGTGCCAGGGGTTGTTGCGGCTCAGCGACACCGACGCGGCCCGGTCGACGGTCACGTCGGCGGACGGGTCGACGAGGGTGATGTTCGCCGGCGCGCCGACCTCGAGGCCCTGCCCCTGGCCGGCCAGCCCGGCGATGCGCGCGGGCGTGGTGGACATGACCCGGGCAAGGTCGGCCCAGGTCATCCGGCCGCTCTCGACCATGACCTGCGCGACCACGGGCAGCGCCGTCTCGAGACCGAGCATCCCGAAGGCGGCGTCGACGAAGGCGTGCTCCTTGTCGTGCCGCGCGTGCGGGGCGTGGTCGGTCGCGACGGCGTCGATCGTGCCGTCGGCCAGCGCCTCGCGCAGCGCCTCGACGTCCTCGTCGGGCCGCAGCGGCGGGTTGACCTTGTACGTCGGGTCGTACCCGCTCAGCAGGTCGGTGGTCAGCAGCAGGTGGTGCGGGGTGACCTCGGCGGTGACCGCCCAGGTCCCGTCCTGCGCGGCCTGCGCTTTGGCCCAGCGCAGCACCTCGACCGTGCCGGCCGTGCTGGCGTGGGCGACGTGGACGCGCGAGCCGGTGTGCCGGGCGAGCATCACGTCGCGGGCGACGACGACCTCCTCGGCGATGCCGGGCCAGCCCGGGAGCCCGAGGCGGCCGGACAGCTCGCCCTCGTGGCAGCAGGCGCTGGGCCCTGCGAGTGAGGGGTCCTGGGAGTGCTGGCTGACCACCCCACCGAAGGCCTTGACGTACTCCAGCGCCCGGCGCATCACGCGGGGGTCGGCGACGCACTTCCCGTCGTCGGAGAAGACCGTGACGCGGGCACGGGAGCGGTGCATGAGCCCGAGCTCGGCCAGCTCCTCGCCGGCCAGGCCCTTGGTGACCGCGCCGACCGGCACGACGTCGACGAGCCCGGCGGCGACCCCGAGGTCGTGGACCCGCTCGGCCGCCTCGGCGGTGTCGGTGACGGGGTTGGTGTTGGCCATCGCCAGCACCGCGGTGAACCCACCCACCGCGGCGGCGCGGGAGCCGGTCAGCACGGTCTCGGCGTCCTCGCGGCCGGGCTCGCGCAGGTGGGTGTGCAGGTCGACCAGGCCGGGCAGGGCCACGAGCCCGTCGGCGTCGACCACCTCAGCTCCCGCTGCCTCCAGGCCGCCGCCGACCTCGGTGATGGTGCCGTCGACCACGAGCAGGTCGGCGGTGGTCTCCCCCAGGACGCGGGCGCCCCGGATCAGCAGGCGCTGCGGTGCGGCGCTCACGCGGCGCTCCCTTCCCCTGCGAGCAGGTGGTAGAGGATGGCCATTCGGACGGCGACGCCGGCCGAGACCTGGTCGAGGATCACCGACTGCGCGGCGTCGGCGGCGTCGGCGGCGATCTCCAGCCCCCGGTTCATCGGGCCGGGGTGCAGGATCGGGACGTCCGGGCCCAGCAGCGCGAGCCGGTCGCGGGTCAGGCCGTACCCGACGGTGTACTCCCGGGGGCTGGGGAAGAACCCGCCGCTCATCCGCTCCTTCTGGACGCGCAGCATCATCACCGCGTCAGCGGTGGGCAGCACCGCGTCGACGTCGTACGACGTCTCGAACCCGGCCGCGCGGCTCCACGCCCCGACGCCGCTCGGCATCAGCGTGGGCGGGGCGACCACGGTGACGCGGGCGCCGAGCTTGGTCAGGCACAGGACGTTGCTGCGGAAGACCCGACTGTGGGTGAGGTCCCCGACCAGCACGACGTGCCGGCCCTCGAGGCCGCCGAGCCGGCGGGTCAGGGTGTAGGCGTCCAGCAGCGCCTGGCTCGGGTGCTCGTGCGTGCCGTCGCCTGCGTTGATGACGCTGGCGTCGACCCACTGGCTGACCTGGTGCGCGGCACCGCTGGCGTGGTGGCGCATGACCAGGGCGTCGACGCCCATCGCGGCGATCGTGAGCACGGTGTCGCGCAGCGACTCGCCCTTCGAGGTCGAGGAGCCCTTGCCGGTGATGTTGATGGTGTCCGCCGAGAGCCACTTGCCCGCGATCTCGAAGGAGGAGCGGGTGCGGGTGGAGTCCTCGAAGAAGAGGTTGATGACGGTCCGGCCGCGCAAGGCGGGGAGCTTCTTGACCTCGCGGCGCTGGACGTCGTGCATCTCGGCCGCGGTCGCGAAGATCTCGGCGATGTCGTCGGGGGTGACGTCGTCGATGGAGAGCAGGTGCCGGTTCACGAGATCCAGACCCCCTCGACGCCGTCCAGCTCGGAGAGGCGGACGGCGACGCGCTCCGTGCGGGCGCTGGGGAGGTTCTTGCCGACGTGGTCGGCGCGGATCGGCAGGTCGCGGTGGCCGCGGTCGACCAGCACGGCGAGCCGCACGACGTCGGGGCGGCCGATGTCGTTCATGGCGTCCAGCGCGGCGCGGACGGTGCGCCCGGAGTAGAGCACGTCGTCGACCAGCACCACGGTGCGGCCGTCGATCCCGCCGGGCGGGATCTCGGTGTGCTGGGGGCCGCGGGCGGGGTGCTTGCGCAGGTCGTCGCGGTACATCGTGACGTCGAGGCTGCCCACGGGCACCTCGACGCCCTCCACCGCGGCGATCCGCGCGGCGACCCGGCGGGCCAACGGCACACCACGGCTCGGGATGCCGAGCAGCACGAGGTCGGCGGCGCCCTTGTTGCGCTCGAGGATCTCGTGCGAGATGCGGGTCAGGGCCCGGGCGATGTCGCGCTCGTCGAGAACGGTGCGTCCCTCGGGGACACCTGCTTCAGGGCTGGGCGGCGGCTGTGCGGACACGCGCTCCCGGACCTCCTTCTGCGCCTCACGGGACGCCTACTTAAAGGATGTCGATCTGGTGGATCGGGAGGGACCCTAGTCGATCAGGACGGGGATGAGCATCTCGTCGGGCGTGAGCGAGCCGTGCAGCCCGACGAGCGTCGCCTCGTAGCCCCACTCCTCGGTGGAGAGGATCGCCACGTCGTCATGGCAGGCGACGACGACGTCGCCGATGCGCGGCCCGACCCCCGGGCCGACGGCGCCGAACCACCCGCGGGCCACCGCCTCCTCGCGCCGCAGGACCGTCGCGCGGGCGCCGAGGATGCCGGTCCAGGTGGAGACGACGTCGTCGACCGCGCCGCGCAGGCAGTAGAGCTGGCGGAAGCGGGCCTCACCGCCGAAGAGGGCCAGGCCGTCGCGCAGCTCGGTGGTGGTGTCGACGTCGATCCGGGCGGAGTCCGGGGAGTCGACCATCCCGTGGTCGGCCACGACGACCAGCCGCACGTCGCGGGGCAGCGCCTCGCGCAGCTGCTCGGCCTCGGCGTCGATCATCGCCAGCTGCTGGAGCCACTGGGACGAGGAGACACCGAACTTGTGGCCGGTCCAGTCGAGGTCGGCGTCGTAGAGGTAGGTCAGCGCGGGCCGCTCGACGGAGGCAGCCACCGCCGCGGCGATCCGCTCGCCCACCTTGTCCGCGCCGACGTAGTCGGCACCCCGGTGGGCGGCGACGGTGAGGCCGCTGCCGCGGAACTCGCGCTTGTTGACCACCGTGACGTCGACGCCTGCCGAGCGCAGCCCCGCGAAGGCGGTCGGGTGCGGCTGCCACTCCTGCGGGTCCACGCCCTTGTCCCAGGCCAGGGCGTTGAGCAGCCGGTCGGTGCCGGGGATGCGTGAGGTGAAGCCGACGACGCCGTGGGCACCCGGGACCAGCCCGGTGCCCAGCGAGGTCAGCGAGGTGGCGGTCGTCGACGGCACGCCGGCGGTGGCGTCGGGCGCGACCTGCCGCAGGGAGGAGAGGTACGGCGCGGCGTGGGAGTAGCGCTCGAGCAGCCGCGCCCCCAGCCCGTCGACCAGGAACACGACGTACGCCGGGGCCTCGGGCAGGTGCAGCCCGCTAGGCCCGTCCTCGGGCCCGCCGACGCCGAGCGCTCGGCCGACGGCGGGCACCACGTCACCCAGCGACCGGTCGCCGTACGCCGGCGGGAGGAACCCCACGCGAGTCAGGAACGGGTCCGGGCGCTGAGCTGCTCCGCGAAGGCGAGCAGCCCCACGACCGCGTCGTCGCCGTCGGCGGCGGCGGAGACCCGGAGCGAGAAGTCATCGGAGGCCAGGACCCCGGTGTAGCCGTGGTCGGCGTCGCAGCTGGGGTCGTTGCAGCCGGCCGGTTCGAGGTCGACGCGCGAGACGCCACCCCAGCCGATGGTCACGTTGGCCTCGGCGGGCCGGCTCGGGCCCTTGGTCGGGTTGGTGATCATCCGGGTCACCACGACCGAGCGGACCGCGGCGAGCGAGATCGCCTCGGTGGAGGTGGAGGTGTAGGGCTCGGGCAGCAGGTCGTCGCCGGCGTGCTCGTCGGTGTGCGCCAGCAGCAGCCGGGTCGGGGTGAGCACGACGACGCTCTGGTGGCGGCGTACCTCGTCGTGCTCGAAGGTCGGCTCGTGGTGGACGTAGAAGGAGACCACCTGCTCCCCCGCGACCGCGGAGGCGACGGCGTCGTGGACGACCTCGGGGTAGTAGCCGGTGCGCTCGATCGCCTTGCGCAGCTCGGTGGAGAGGTCGCGGTCCTGGGTGGAGCGCATCAGAACTCGTACCCGAAGGCCTGCACGTCGCGGGCGAAGACGGCCTCCACGCGGTGGCGCATCTCGTCGGTGTAGTGCTCGCGGTAGCGGGTGTCGCGCCCGCCGAGCTGGGGCGCGCCGGTCTTGTAGTCGGGGCGCGAGCGGTCGATGTTGACGCTGGAGAGCGGCGTCCACTCGATGTCGAACTTGGCGTGCACGGCGCGCAGGTCGTCCTCGAGGGTCTCCTGGCGGCCGATGAAGTCAGCGCGCCGGGTCTTGGTGGCCAGGTAGCGCCACTGCGGGGTCTGCAGCCGCTTGAACTCGTCGAGGCCCTTCATGACGAAGGACTCGAAGTCGGGGCAGGTCTCCCCCACCGACCGCATGAAGTTGTTCTTGCGGTCCAGGCGGGCCGCGCCGCCCTCCTTGGAGGCGCGGAAGCGGTCGACCATGTTGTACCAGGACAGCATCCGGGCCCAGGGGTTCCGGACGAACCCGAAGGTCCAGTACGTCGAGAGCTCCGGCTCCAGGCGCAGGATCTGGTTCAGGGTGCCGTGCCGGTCCACACCCTTGACCTGGCGGGCGTCCGGGAGGACCTCCGTCAGCCGGTTGTGGATCGTCGACCCGCCCGTCTTCTGCACGTGCACGAAGAGCAGGCGTGCCCTGTCGGAGATCACCATGGCGGGCAGCCTACTTCCCGGGCGTCCCGCCCCCGCATCAGGAGGGCAGGGTGTCCCCGGCCTGCGTCGGCATGCGGCGCACGAACCAGTCCGAGCGCGCGTCGGAGACCGGCTCCAGGCGCGCCTCGGCGCTCAGCACGCTCGAGCCGTGGGGCCCGGCGAGGACCAGTCCGAGCTCGAGGGCACTGACCTGGGGCATGTCGTTCTGCAGCTGCGCGACCCGCCGGATCAGCCGCTCGACCTCGCCGACGTCGACCACCTCGGCTCCCCGGTAGCCGAAGAGCAGCGGCGCCGAGCGCACCTCGCGCACCATCGCCGCGGCGTCGCGCGAGCCCAGCGGCGGGATGCGGTAGGAGCGGTCGGCGAGCAGCTCGGTCATCGGCCCGGAGATGCCGAAGGAGACGACCGGGCCGAAGAGCGGGTCCTCGATGCTGCGGATCGCGATGGGGACCCCCGGCGGCGCGGTGCGCTGGACGATGAAGCCGCCGCTCTCGTCGTCGCCGACCAGGGCGTGCAGGGCCGCCCAGGCGTCGCGCATGTGGTCGGGACCGTCGATGTTGCGCCACACGTGGGCCAGGTCCGGGCGCTCGCGCAGGTGCTCGGCGGTGGCCTTGAGCACGACGTCCCAGCCGAGCTCCTCGCCCGCGGCGATCGCCTCGTCGACGGTCGTCACCGCCGGCGCGGGCCACAGGTCGATCTCGTAGGCGGCCAGCAGCTCGCGCAGCTGGTCGCGGGAGACGTCCACGCCGCTGGGCCGGTCGCCCAGGAGCCGGGTGACGATCGCGCGGGCGCCGTCGCCGTCGACCTCGTCGGGGTGCGGCGGCGGACCGTCGGGGGTGCGCAGCCACACGGCGTACTCCACGACGCGCGCGAGGGCGCGCACCGCCGCCTCCACCGCGGGGTACGACGGCACGGAGCCGCGGCCGGCGGTCGACCCGGCCACGTCGGGGACGCGGAGCAGCTCGGGCACGCCCTCGACCCCGAGGAAGGTCGAGACCAGGGGCTTGTCGGACTGCTCCCCGATGGCTGCCAGGACGTTGGCGACCTCTTCCCCGGAGACGTTGAGCGGCGGGATGTAGACGGCGACGACCGAGTCGACGTCGGGGTCGTCGATGGCGGCGTCGAGGGCGTCCTCGAAGTCCTCCGCGCCGGCCTCGGCGCCCAGGGCGACCGACTTGTTGACCACGAGCCCGACGGCTGCGGCTGCGTCGGCGGCCAGCAGGCCCAGGGCGTCGGAGTTGCCGACGATCGCGACCCGGCGCCCGCGCGGGAGCGGCTGGTGGGCGACGAGCTGGGCGACGTCGAACATCTCCTCGAGCGTGTCGACCTGGATCACCCCGGCCTGGCGGAACATCGCGTCGACGGCGGCCGGCGGCGCGGCGATCTTGCGCACGGCGTGGCCCATCGGCACGCCCTGGGTGGTGCGGCCCGAGCGCACCGCGATGATCGGCTTGCGCAGGCTCACCCGGCGCGCGATGCGGGAGAACTTGCGCGGGTTGCCGATCGACTCCAGGTAGAGCAGGACGACCTCGGTGGACTCGTCCTCCTCCCAGTACTGCAGGAGGTCGTTGCCGGAGACGTCGGCGCGGTTGCCAGCGCTGACGAAGGTCGACAGGCCCAGACCACGGTTCTGCACCTTCTCGAGGATCGCCGAGCCCAGGGCACCGGACTGGCAGAAGAAGCCCGCGCGCCCGCGCGGCGGCATCACCTGCGACAGCGAGGCGTTGATCGAGACGCCCGGGTCGGTGTTGATGATGCCCAGGCAGTTGGGGCCGATCAGCCGCAGGCCGTAGGAGCGGGAGAGCCCGACGAGGCGGCGCTGGCGCTGCCGGCCCTCCTCGCCGGTCTCGGCGAAGCCGCTGGAGATGACGACCAGGCCGTGCACGCCCTTGGCGGCGCAGTCGAGCACGACGTCCTGCACGGCGTCGGCCGGGACCGCGACGATGGCCACGTCCACGTCGTCGGGGATGTCGGTCACGGACTTGTACGCCGGCAGGCCCGACACCGCGCCGGCCGTCGGGTTGACGGCGTACACCCGCCCGGTGAAGTCGCCGTTGACCAGGTTGCGCACCAGGGTCTGGCCGATCGTGTCCTGGCGACGGCTCGCGCCGATGATCGCCACGGAGCGCGGGTTGAAGAAGCGCTCGATCGAGGCGGCCTCGGCCCGGTGCTCGCGCCCCTGCATGACCCCGATCGCGGTGTCGGTGGCGTCGATGGGGAACTCCAGCACCAGGACGCCGTCCTCGTACTCCGTGGCCACGCGGTAGCCGGCGTCGCGGAAGGTCTGGATCATCCGGGAGTTGTCGGGCAGCACCTCGGCGATGAACTTCTCCAGGCCGCGCTCGCGCCCGGCCTGGGCCAGGTGCTCCAGCAGCAGCTGGGCGATGCCACGGCCCTGGTGCTGGTCCTCGACCAGGAAGGCGACCTCGGCCTCGCCGGTGCGGATGGTGTCGTAGCGGCCCACGGCGATCATCTGGCCCTGCAGGGTCAGCACCAGCGCGACCCGGCGGTCGTGGTCGACCCGGGTGAAGCGCTCGACGTCGCGGTCCGACAACCGCGGCATCGGGGAGAAGAAGCGGTAGTACTTCGAGCGGTCCGAGACGCGGCCGTAGAACTCCACGAGGAGCTCGGCGTCCTCGGGGCGGATCGGCCGGATGTGGGCGGTGCTGCCGTCGCGCAGCAGCACGTCGGCCTCCCAGTGCCTCGGGGCGGAGGCGGAGACGGGCTGGTCCTGCTCGGAGCCGACGGTCACGGCGCAAATCTAGTGGGTTCCCCGGGGGCGGGGGGTCGACCAGGATCCACTCGTCGGCATCCAGCCTGGATCAGTGGAAGATCGAGAGCAGGTCGCGGACCGAGGTCTCGGTCTCGGCCGGGTGGCGAAGCATGCCGTCGGCGTTGACCGAGTAGACGTTGCGACGCCCGACCTTGGTCTTCGCCACGTAGCCGGACTGCTCGAGGTCGCGCAGGATCAGCTGCGCCGCACGCTCGGTGATGCCCACCGTCGCTGCGATGTCGCGTATGCGGCCGTCCGGCTGTCGGGCCACGGCGACGAGGACGTGGCCGTGGTTGCTGAGGAAGGTCCAGGAGCGCTCGGCGGACATGGGAGGACCCTAGCGAGACCCACGCCACACGAGCGATGGGTGTTACACGTACGGCAATACATGTAATTTGCTTCGCATGTTGCCACTCGTCCCAGCCGCCCGGGCAACGACCGGGCTCGCCGTCGTCGCCACGCTCGCCGCCACCGCGGCCCTCGTCGCCCACCTGACCGACATCGACACGCCGCTGCCGTCCGGTGCGGGACTGCACCTGCTGCTGCTCACCTACGTGAGCGTCGTGGGCGCCCTGGTGGCTCGATACGTCGCGACGAACCTGCGCGGACAGCGCCGCCAGCGGCGCTTCGCCGTGCTCCTGGTCGCGACCGTCCTGGCCCTGGCCCTTATGGTCGCCACCGGGCACCTGGTCCTCTCCGCCGTCGGCGCGACGCTGAGCGGCTGGACCCTCGCCGCACTCGTCTCGCACCGCGAGGACCCGGCTGCTCGCCGAGCTGCCCGCACCGTGCGCCGGCACCTGGTGGTCGGAGACGTCGCCCTGTGGGCCGCGGTGGGGGTGCACCTCCTCGACGGGCCCGGGACCGCGACCGCCCTCGCCCTGGTGGTCGCCTGCGTCGTGCGCAGCACCCTCGCGCCGGCGCACCGTTGGCTGCCCGAGACCTCCGAGGCGCCCTCCCCGGTGTCCGCCCTGCTGCACGGCGGAGTCGTCAACGGGGGCCTGATGCTGCTGCTGATCCATTGGTCCCTGGTCTCCACCAGCGGGTCAGCACTGCTGCTGCTCGGCCTCGCCGGTGGCGCATCGGTCGCCCTCGGGCTGGCCCAGCTGCGGCTGCGGCCCGACGTCAAGGGGCGCCTGGCCTCCTCGACGTCCGCCCAGATGGGCCTCGGCGCCCTGGCCCTGGCCCTCGCCCTGCCCCAGGCCGCCCTCGTCCACGTCCTGGGCCACGGCCTGTGGAAGGGCTGGCTGTTCCTGCGTGCCGGCGGTTCGGTCGCACGGGCCTCGGCACCCGCAGCCCTTCCGTTGCGCCACGCCCAGGCGTCGCGAAGCCCGGCGGTCGTGCTCGGCGCCGGGGTCGCCGGGGGCCTTGCGGTCCTCGCAGGTGGGCTGCTGCTGGGGAACTGGCTCGACGTGCCCGGCGGACTCGCACTTCCGGCAGGCTTGGCCGCGACCCTCACCGCGGTCGCCGTGGTCGAGGCGGTCCGGCTGGAACGCACCGGTCGGCCTCTGCGCAGCTGGCTGGCGCTCGGCTCGGTGCTCGCGATGACCGGCTACCTGGCCTCGGTGGCCCTGCTGGACCTGGCGATCCACGGCTGGTTCGCGCAGGCCCGTCCGCCGGTCGCCATCGCCTGGAGCCTGCTGGTGGTGGCCGGGATCGTTGTCGTCGCGGCCTCGGTCGCCCGGTGGCAGCCCCACACCGCCACCGGGGCCGCCGTGCTGGCGGGACCCGGTCTGCTCCCGCCCGGTGCGCGCTTGCGCGGCGACGTCCGCGACCTCGCCGCGGCGCACCGCGCTCCGACTCTGGGCCCTGACGGCGACGCCGCGCCCTTCGGCGACCTGGACTCCGTCGCCCTGGTCGCCTCCTCCTCGGTCGGCACGGCCTGGCCCCTGCACTCCCTGGTGGCCGTCAACCCCCTGGCCGACCTGGAGAGGTTCCCAGTCGAGGACGCGGCCCGGATGGTGGCCCGGCTGCACGGCCGGGACCCCCGGCCCTCCCTGGGCCACTTCCTCGACCTGCACGCTCGCGGCATCGTCTCGCGGGGATGCCTCGAGCAGGCGCTGACCGAGAGCGGCGACCGCCACGGCGTCCCGCAGGACCTGGAGACCTTCCTGGCCGTGAGCCGTGACGGTGCCCGCGCCACCGACGGCGCCCCGCTGCGGGTGCGGGCCTGCGACCTCGTGCCCGCCCGCGGTCGTGGCCGCACGACCGCCGAGCTGTTGGACCTCCACGCCGCTTCCTGGACCGCGCGGGCCTGGGGCCAGGCCGGTGGCCGCCCCGCGGTGACGGACCCCTGGACCCTCTGGCGCACCTCGGCGAGCCGTCCGGCGTACGACCTCGCCTGGGGATTGCGCGGTGCCAGCGCCTGGGTGCGGACGCTGCCGGCGTCCCCGCACGCCGCTGCCTCGGTGCTCTGGCCGCGGCTGCGGGAACGGGTCGGCGTGGACGTCCTGACCTACGCCGCCTCGGTGCTGACCGCCGCACCCGGGTGGACCGGGCACGCGAAGTGGCGGGCCGGCCACGGGGACGATCCCGACGCGCTCGTGCAGCTGCTGGCCCTGCGCATGGCGCTCGACCTCCTGCTCGCCCACGCGCACGCCCCGCAGGCCGCTCCCCCGGAGCCGCCGGCGCAGGCCCGCACCGAGCCGGGTCCGGCTCACGCCGCGGTCGCGGTCTGGCAGCGCGCGCTCGACCTGGCTGCCCGCGACGGCCTGGTGGGCGCGCTGACGAGCGGCGAGACGAAGTCCGGGCCGGGGGTGCCGTCCCCGGTGGCGGTGCCCTCGGTCCAGTCGGTGTGGTGCATCGACGTCCGGTCCGAGCGGGTCCGTCGGTTCGTGGAGACCGTCCCCGGGCACCACACCCACGGTTACGCCGGTTTCTTCGGCGCCGCGGTCCGGCACGTCGACGCCGATGGGACCAGTGCGGACCTGTGCCCCGGCCTGCTTCGGCCCGGCTCGGAGGTGCGTGACCTCCCCCAGCAGCTCTCGACCGGGGCGGCGGTGCACCGTTGGGTTACCCGCATCGGTCGGCACCCGGCTGCCTCCTTCGGGTACGCCGAGATCAACGGCCTCCCCGCCCTACTCGCCTCCCTGCTCGGGGACCTCGCCCCCGCGCGATGGCGCCGCGCGGCCCAGCGCTTCACCGGGTCCGGCGTCGGCCGTGTCCAGCCGGGTCCCCGACTCCCCCACGACGTCGCGGTCGAGGCTGCCCAGGGTCTGCTCCTGACCACGGGGCTCGCCTGGACCACGGCCCCGGTCGTGGTGCTCGTGGGCCACGCCTCGAGCACCGAGAACAACGCGTTCGCCGCGGCCTACGACTGCGGGGCCTGCGGTGGGCACCAGGGCGCCCTGAACGCCCTCCTCGTCGCGGACGCGCTCAACGAGCCCACCGTCCGGGCCGCCCTGGCCGAGCGGGGGCTGGAGGTGCCCGAGGAGGTGGTCTTCGTCGCCGCCCAGCACGACACCACGACCGATGAGGTGCGGTGGGTGGGCGGTCCGAGCCCCCAGGACGACCCCCGGGTGGCCCGGGCCCTCACCGAGCTCGACGCCGCGGGTGCTCGTGCCGCCGAGGAGCGTCGCGTGCTGCTGCCGGGTCTCGGTCGGCGCCCGCTGAAGGACCGGGCCGCCGACTGGTCCGAGCCGATGCCGGAGTGGGGCCTGGCCGGAAACCTGGCGCTCGTGGTGGGGCCGCGGGACTTGACGGCCGGCCTGGACCTCGGTGGGACGGCCTTCCTGCACTCCTACGAGGCCGACCGCGACCCGGACGGCAGCATCCTCGCTTCGGTCATGGCCGGCCCCGTCGTGGTGACCCAGTGGATCAACGCGCAGTACCACGCCTCCACCAGCGCACCGACCCTGTTCGGGTCCGGCGACAAGACGGTGCACAACGTGGTCGGGGGCACGGGAATCATCGCCGGGGCCCACGGCGACCTGCGCACGGGCCTGCCCTGGCAGGCGGTGGCCGACCACGACGTGGCCGACGACGGCGCCGACACCAGCATCCTGCGACACCTGCCGGCCCGGCACCTGGTGGTGGTGGCAGCACCGCGCGACCGCGTCGAGACCGCCGTGCGGGCGAACCCGGGACTGCGCGCAGCGGTCGGGCACGGGTGGCTGCAGCTGCTCGTCGTCGAGCAGGCTCCGGGGTCGGCCCATCGGGTCATGGCCGAGCTGGGCCGCGAGCTGCGCTGGAGCCCTGTCGAGGCCGCCGGGCCCCCCCGCCCGACGGCCCGGCTCGCCCAGCCGCGATGACCCGGGGCGGGTGGCCCACACCCGAGCACCGCCAGACCGGTGAGCTGCTGCCGCCGGAGCATCCCTACCGGGACGCCCCGGCGGCAGTGGCCACGCGCCACGGCAAGACAGCGACCCTCCGCTCGGTGCTCGGCGGTCCCGGTGGGCTCCGGCTGCACACGGTCCCCGTCGACACCGACGCCTTCGGCACGTTCACCGGGGACCGAGAGCGACCCGGACCGGCCCACGACGTCGTCGTGGCCAAGGCCGTGGCGGGAGCGCGGGAGGGCGGGTACGACGTCGGCCTGGCCTCCGAAGGCAGCTTCGGCCCGGATCCCGCGCTGCCCCTCGCGGTGGTGCAACGGGAGCTCGTGGCCCTCGTGGACCTGCGCAACGGGCTGCGGGTCGTCGGCCGCGCGGCGGCGGTCGCGGCGTGGACGGCGCGGGTGGAGATCGGGGCGACGCTCCGTCCCCGGGACGGGGCTCGCACGGTCGCCGAGCGCATCGACCTGGCGCGACAAGCGGTGGTCGTGCGGCCCGCCCCGGCCCCGGATCCCCTCGACCTCCCGCCCGGGACGGCCCGCCCGGTCGGAGCCCTTGCCCAAGGCGACGGGATCAGCAAGGGGGTGGTGACCCGGCGGCGGCTCGTGCTGGCGATCGCGCTGGCCAAGGAGCACTCCCCCACCGGTGCGGTCGTGGTGGAGACTGACCTCCGCGCCCATGTGTGCCCCGCGCGCCGGCCCGTCATCCGACGGGCCGGCCTCGACCTGGCCCACCGGCTGGCCAGGCTGTGCCGTGCCTGCGGGTCGGCGGGGGTGGGGACCGTACGACTCGACCGGGGCATCCCCTGCCGCCGGTGTGGTGACCTCACCGACGAGGTCAGGGCCGTCGTCCACGGCTGCCCGGCATGCGGACACGAGGAGCACACCGGGCAGGACGGCGCTCGCCGGGGCGACCCCGCGCGCTGCTCGTCCTGCAACCCCTGAGCGCCGTCCTCGACCACCCCGCGCTCCCGGCCCGCCCTCCCGGCGCGCCCCCGCGTCGAACCGGGACCCGCGCCGGTGAGAATGGCGCCATGGCACGGCGTACGAAGAGCGAGGTCCCCGACGACGACTTCGAGGAGCACATCCTCGACACGGACATCCGCGACGAGATGCAGGCCTCGTTCCTGGAGTACGCCTACTCCGTCATCTACTCCCGGGCCCTGCCCGACGCCCGCGACGGCCTCAAGCCGGTGCAGCGGCGCATCCTCTACACGATGCAGGACATGCGCCTGTTCCCCGACCGCGGGCACGTCAAGAGCGCCCGGGTCGTGGGTGAGGTCATGGGTCGGCTGCACCCGCACGGCGACGGCGCGATCTACGACGCGCTCGTGCGCCAGGCCCAGTCGTGGACCGTGCGGCTGCCGATGGTCGACGGCCACGGGAACTTCGGCTCGCCGGACGACCCTCCGGCGGCCATGCGTTACTGCCTGACCGGCGACACCCGGGTGCGGCTCGCGGACGGCGGCACGATCCGCATCGACGAGCTGGTCGCCCTGCCGGCTGACTCCGAGGCGGACGCCGACTTCGAGGTGCTCGACAAGGACGGCAAGCCGGTCCGGGCCACCAAGGTCTTCAACTCCGGCGTCCACCCGGTCAAGCGTCTGACTGCCGCCAGCGGCCATACGCTGGCGGGCAGCCACAACCACCCGGTGCTGTGCCTGGTGCCCCAGGCCGGCGTACCCGTCTTCCAGTGGCTGCGCCTGGACGAGATCCGCCCCGGCGACGTGGTGTGCCTGGCCCGCAACGCCTGGACCACCGCCGTCCCGATGCCGGTCGAGATGCAGCTGGGGGTCCTGCTCGGCGGATGGGTGTCCGAGGGTTTCGCCTCCGAGCGCCGAGCCGGCTTCAACAACACCGACCGCGAGTACTTCCAGTACGTCCTGGACGCCTTCGACGCCCTCGTCGGAGGACCGCGGTACAGCTACCAGCGCACCTTGCGACGCTCGGGCAAGACCATCTACGAGCTCGACGTCCAACGCATGGATCACCTCCGCGCGAGCGCCCTGGCGCCGCTCATCGGCAGCAAGGCCGCTGACAAGTTCATCCCGGAGGTCGTCTGGCACGGCGGGCCCGGTCTGAAGCGCGCCTTCCTGATGTCGCTCTTCGAGGGCGACGGTGGCGTGCACAGCGTCGGTCTCAACAGCATCACGATCCAGTACGCCACCTACAGCGCGCGGCTGGCCGCCGAGCTGCAGGAGCTGCTGCTCGAGTTCGGCATCCACTCCACGTTGTGCCGGTACCGCAAGGGCGAGCACCGGCTCGTCATCTCCGGCCTCCACCAGATGCACGCCTTCGCCGAGCGGGTCGGCTTCCTCACCGAGAAGCAGTCGAAGCTGGTCGCGCTGCTGCGGGACCGGCCGCGGTACGCCCACCGGCTGTCGAGCGACCACGCGCCGTACGTGTCGGACTACATCCGCTCCACCCTCGGCGCGGGGCGTGGCACCGGCAAGACCTGGCTCCAGCAGCACAACGTCGACCGGATGGAGCGCTGGCAAGCCGACCGCAGCCTGCTCGTCACGAAGTTCAAGGACCCGGAGGTGCTCAAGGTCGTCGCCTCGGTGATGGACTCCGGCTACCGATTCGTGGAGGTCGCCTCGGTGACCGACGAGGAGCCGCAGGAGGTCTTCTCGATCCGGGTCGACAGCGAGGACCACTCCTTCCTCGCCGGCGGGTTCGTCAACCACAACACCGAGTGCCGGATGGCGCCCCCCGCGGTGGCGATGACCGAGTCGATCGACGAGGACACCGTCGATTTCCGGCCCAACTACGACTCCCGCGAGATGGAGCCGTCGGTCCTCCCCGCGGCGATCCCCAACCTGCTGGTCAACGGCACCAGCGGCATCGCGGTCGGCATGGCGACCAACTGCGCCCCGCACAACCTGGTCGAGGTCGTGCAGGCGCTGCGCCACCTCATCACCCACCCGAAGGCGACGGTGGAGGACCTCATGCGGTTCATCCCCGGCCCCGACCTGCCCACCGGCGGCAAGATCATCGGGCTCGACGGCATCCGCGACGCCTACGAGACCGGCCGCGGGTCCTTCCGGATGCGCGCCACCGCCAGGGTCGAGACCATCGGACGCCGCAAGGGCATCGTGGTGACCGAGCTGCCCTACGGCGTGGGCACGGAGAAGGTCGTGGAGCGGATCAAGACCCTGGTGCAGGGCAAGAAGCTCCAGGGCATCTCCGACATCAAGGACCTCACCGACCGCGGGCACGGGCTGCGGCTGGTCATCGAGATCAAGAACGGCTTCGTCCCCGAGGCGATCCTCGAGCAGCTCTACCGCCAGACCCCGATGGAGGACTCCTTCGGTATCAACACCGTCGCGCTGGTCGACGGCCAGCCGCGCACGCTGGGGCTGCTGGAGATGCTGCGGGTCTTCCTGGAGCACCGCTACGACGTCGTACGCCGGCGCTCGGCGTTCCGCCGCACCAAGAAGGCCGAGCGGCTGCACCTGGTCGACGGCCTGCTGGTGGCCCTGCTCGACATCGACGAGGTCATCGCGGTCATCCGCTCCAGCGACGACTCCGGGGCGGCCAAGGAGCGGCTCATGGGCGTCTTCGACCTCTCGGTGCTCCAGGCGGAGTACATCCTGGAGATGCAGCTGCGCCGCCTGACCCGCTTCAGCCGGATCGAGCTGGAGAAGGAGCAGGAGCAGCTGCGCCGCGAGATCGAGGAGCTCGACGCGATCCTGGCCGACGAGGGGCTGCTGCGGAAGGTCGTCTCCAGCGAGCTGGCCGAGGTCGCCAAGACCTACGGCACGCCCCGGCGCACCGTGCTGCTGCAGTCCGACGGCACCGAGAACCGCAAGGCCACCGCTGCCCCCGTCGAGGTCACCGACGACCCGTGCCTGGTGCTGCTGTCCTCGGCCGGGCTGCTCGCGCGCACCGCCGGCGTCGACGACGTCGGGCGCGGCGGCGACCGGGTCAACCACGACGTCGTCGTCTCGGCGGTCACCACGACCGCGCGCGCCGACATCGGAGCCGTCACCAACCGCGGCCGGCTGTTGCGCCTCAGCGTCCTCGACGTCACCGCGGTCCTACCCGCCTCGGCCAACGACCCCCACCTGCAGGGCGGCATCCCGGTCAGCGAGCTGCTCCAGCTCGAGACCGGCGAGCGCGTGCTGACGCTGTGCACCCTGGCCACCGAGGGTCCGGGGCTGGCGCTCGGCACCCGCGACGGCGTGGTCAAGCGGGTCAACCCCGAGGTCCTGGGCCGCGACGAGTGGGACGTCATCGGCCTCAAGGACGACGACGAGGTCGTCGGCGCGGTCGAGTTGCTGACCGGGGCCGAGACGCTCTGCTTCGTCACCTCCGACGCCCAGCTGCTGCACTTCGGCGCCGACGGCGTCCGGCCGCAGGGCCGCGCCGGCGGCGGCATCGCCGGAGTGCGTCTCGCCGCCGGCCAGCGGGTGGTGTGGTTCGGTGCGGTGGACCCCGACGCCCCCGAGGGCTCGGTGGTCGTCACCGTCTCCGGCTCGTCGGCGGCCCTGGCCGGCACCGACGCGGGCGCGGTCAAGGTCGCCCCGTTCACCGAGTACCCCGCCAAGGGTCGGGCCACCGGCGGCGTGCGCTGCCACCGCTTCCTCAAGGGCGAGGACACCCTCGTCCTGGCCTGGGTCGGCACGGCCCCGGCGCGCGCGGCCGCCAGCAGCGGCGCCCCGGTGGAGCTGCCCGAGGCCACCGGCCGGCGCGACGGCTCGGGCGTCCCGGCTCCCCAGCCGATCGCCGCTGTCGCGGGACCCGTGGCCAGCCGGGTCGGAGCCGACACCGGCGCGGGTACGGCCGGGGACGCACCCACGCCTGTGGAAGGCTGAGTCCATGCGCGCCCGCCTGCTGACCCGCCCCTCCGCGACCGGGGGGGCCGCCCGGGCGGCGGCCCCGCTCGTGGCTGCCGCCCTGCTCCTCTCCGCGTGCAGCGGGGAGGACTCGGCAACCGAGCCCGACCAGGACCCCGCCGAGGTGCTGGCGGAGGCCAAGACCACCTTCGACGAGACCAGCGGCGTGCGGATCGTCCTGGAGACCGACGACCTCCCCGAGGGCGTCGACGGGCTGCTGCGCGCCGAGGGCTACGGCACCCACGACCCGGCCTTCGACGGCGAGATCGTGGTCCGCTTCGCCGGCATCGAGCCCACCGTCCCGGTGGTCGCGGTCGACGGCACCGTCTTCGCCCAGGTCCCGCTCACCACTGGCTGGTCCGAGGTCGACCCGGCGGAGTACGGCGCTCCCGACCCGGCCGGGCTGATGGACCCCGACACGGGCTTCTCCTCCCTGCTGGTCGCGACCGAAGAGCTCGAGCAGGGCGAGCAGGTCCGTGGCGGCACCGACAACCGCGACGTCCTGACCACCTACTCCGGGACGGTCGCCGGGGACGTGGTGGCCGGGATCATCCCGAGCGCCGAGGGAGACTTCGCGGCGTCGTACACCGTCAGCGACGACTCCGAGCTGCGCTCGATGGAGCTGACCGGTGACTTCTACGGCGCCGGGTCGATGACCTACGTCATCACCTTCGACGACTACGGTGCCGAGCCGTCGATCACCGCCCCCGAGTGACGGTCCGGTCGGAGTCGTGAGCCAGCCGACGAGCGCTCCGGAGCGCGTGCCCGCCGGCGCCCGGCTGATGCTGGGCCTCGCGGCCGGGGCGGTGGCCTTCGCCGCCGCCGACACCTACGTCGTCGTCCTCGCGCTGGTCGACATGATGCAGGGCATCGGGCTCTCCCCCGAGCAGCTGCAGCGGGCCGCGCCGATCATCTCCGGCTTCCTGCTGGGGTACGTCGCGATGCTTCCGCTCATCGGGCGGATCGCCGACCTGCGCGGTCGCGTCCCCGTGCTGACGGCCTCGCTCGTGGTCTTCGCGCTCGGCTCGATCATCACCGCGGCCGCCTACGACATGCCGACCATGGTGACGGGGCGCTTCCTGCAGGGCGTGGGCGGCGGTGGCCTGGTGCCGGCCACCCTGGCCCTGGTCGCCGACCTCTACCCGCCAGAGCGCCGCGCGGTGCCGCTGGGCCTGGTCTCGGCGGTCCAGGAGATCGGCTCGGTCCTCGGCCCGCTGCTGGGCGCCGTGGTGCTCGCGGTCGCGGACTGGCGCGCGATCTTCCTGCTCAACCTCGCCGTCGGGCTGGTGCTGGCCGCGGCCATCGCCGCCGCGGCCCGCTCGGTCGCTCCCGGTGGTCGAGGTACGGGCGCGGACGACGTCGGTGGTCGAGGTGCGAGCGCAGCGAGCCACGAGACCCACGTCCGCCGCCGCCCACCCGACGTGCTCGGCGTGCTCCTCCTGCTCGTGGCCCTGGTGGCCGGCGGCCTGGTCTTCCAGCCGCCCACCCAGCTGTTGACCGACCTCACCTGGGGCCAGCTCTTCATCCCCTTCGTCGAGGGCGGCGGACGCTGGCTGACCCCGGTCGGCGCCGTGGCGGTCGCAGCCGTGGTGCTGCTGGTCGTGCGGTGCCTGACCGCGCCCCGCCCACTGGTCGACCTGCGCGCCTGGGGCCGGTCGCTGCGCGAGGCCGACGTCGTGGGCGCGACCTACCTCGCCGTCGCCCTGGGCGGGGTGATCCTGGCCTTCGCCACCGCCGACCCCAAGATCGAGGTCTTCTCCGACCAGGGCTGGTGGTACCTCCTCGGCGCCGTGGTCGGCGCGGTCGCCTTCGCCGTGCACCTGCGCCGCGCCGAGTCGCCGTTGCTCCCCCGCGGCGCCCTCGCCGCCCGTCCCGCCTGGGGCTCGGTGGTCGTCAGCTTCTTCGTGGGGGCCGCGCTCATCGCCGCCCTCATCGACGTGCCGCTCTTCGCCCGCACCACCGTCTACCCCGACAGCCAGCTGATGGCCGCGCTCGTGCTCGTGCGCTTCCTGGCGGCGCTGCCGGTCGGCGCGGTCGTCGGCGGCTACCTGACCCGGGTGCTGCCCGCCAGCGTGGTGACCGCGATCGGCATGCTCATGGCCGCGGCCGGGTTCCTCGCGATGTCGCGCTGGGACATCGACAGCCTGGAGTCCTGGACCGCCACGATCCCGCTCGTCGTGGGCGGCCTGGGCTTCGGCCTGGCGCTCGCCCCGGTCAACGCCGCCGTGCTCGCCGTCACCGCCGACGCCGTGCACGGTCTGGCCTCGGCCATGGTGGTCGTGGCCCGGATGGTCGGGATGCTCGTCGGCATCTCCGCGCTCACCACGATCGGCCTGCGCCGCTACTACGCCGAGCAGGCTGCCGTGCCCCCGGTGCAGGACGTGTGCCCCGCCGGCACGACCCGCTGCGCGGAGTACTCCGACCTGCTCAAGGCGGCCGGCATCGCGCAGGAGCAGACCGTCTTCCTGGGCGCGGCGGGCTGCGCCGTCGTCGCCGCGGTGCTCGCGCTGTGGCTGCTGCGGGGTGCTCCGACGCGTGGGACGTCGCCCCTGCGGGTGAACGCCATGGGCTAGATTCCGGGGCTGTGGTGAACACGTTCGAGGACCTGCTCAGCGCGAACCGCGAGTTCGCGACCGACTTCGCCTTCGGCGGCTTCGACGGGATCGCGAAGGCCGGTGTGGCCATCGTGACCTGCATGGACAGCCGCATCGACCCGCTGCGGATGATCGGCCTCCAGGCCGGTGACGCCAAGATCTTCCGCAACCCGGGCGGGCGCGTGACCGAGGCCGCCCTCGAGGCGATCGTCCTCGCGGTGCACCTGCTCAACGTGGACCGCGTGCTGGTCGTGCCGCACACCCGCTGCGCGGTCGCCTCCAACACCGAGGAGGTCCTGCGGGAGAAGGTCGCCGAGTCCGCCGGCACCGACGTGACCTGGCAGCGCTTCCACGTCATCGAGGACCAGGTCGCCACCCTCGGCCTGGACGTGCACCGCGTGACGTCCCACCCGCTGGTGCCGGACTCGGTGCAGGTCGGCGGCTTCATCTACGACGTCGACACCGGGCTGCTCGAGCAGAAGTACTGACCGCCCGGCGCTGGCTGAGTCGGCCGGCTCAACACCCCTGCCGCGGCACCCCGGTGACCGGCACGGGCAGCTGCCCCGGCGCCCGCTGGCGACCGAGCAGCACGGCCACCAGCGCGGCCATGGACGCGCGCCCGGCGCCGTACGTCGCCAGGCGGGTGCGTGCGCGGGTCGTGCCGAGGACGTAGGGCCGGTCGGTGGCCACGACCACCCCGGTGGCCGGGGCCGGGTCGCCGGGCCCGAGCAGGTGGACGGCGGTGCCGTCGACGACCCGCCGCGGCTCGGCCATCCGCCACGCGCGCAGGCGGGCCCGGTCGCGCGCGGGCCGACCGGTCCGCTCGGGTCGCGGGGGCCGGACCAGGCGCACCTCCCCCAGCGGCAGGCCCGCCGCCCGGGCCGCGGAGCGGAAGGCGGCGACCGCGGCCGGATCACCCATCGGCACGGCCTCCTGCACGAGTCGACCGCGGCACGGGCCGGCGACCGAGGTGACCGCGGCGTCCGCCAGGCGGCGTACGGCGCCGACGGCCGTGCCCGGAGCAGCGGGCCGGGGGCGTTGCCAGGCCTGGACCGCCAGCACCCGGGCTGCGGCCTGCTGGAGGCGACGCAGCGGCAACCGTCCCTCCCGCACCGCCCCGACGATGCTGCGCACGGTGGCGGCGGGGTCCGGCGGCATGAGCACGACGTCGCCACCGGCCCGCAGGAAGCCCACCGCCGGGCGGGGCACGCCGCGCAGCGCCGCCATCTCGAGCGCGTCGCTGATCACCAGTCCGGCGAAGCCCAGCCGCTCACGCAGCAGGCCGGTCACCACCGGGCGCGAGACGGTCGCCGGGACACCGGGGTCGAGGGCACGGACCGCGATGTGGCCGATCATCACGGCCGGCAGTCCGGCGTCGACGGCGGCGCGGAAGGGCACCAGGTCGGTGCGCTCGAGCTGCTGGACGGTGCGGGGCTGCACCGGCAGGGCTCGGTGGCTGTCCACGGTCAGCGATCCGTGACCGGGGAAGTGCTTGACCACCGGCACCACCCCGGCGTCCCGCAGGCCGCGGGCGGCGGCGACGCCCTGCCGCGCCACGGTGCCGGGGTCCGAGCCGGCGGAGCGCGAGCCGATGACCGGGTCGCGGGGCCCGGCCGTCACGTCGGTGTCGGGAGCCAGGTCGACGTCGATCCCGGTCCAGGCGAGCTCGCGTCCCACGGCGGCGTGGGCGGCGCGGGTCAGCGCCGGTTGCCCCGCGGCGCCGGCGGTCATCAGCGCCGGCAGGGACGTCACCTCGCCCCGGATCCGCTCGACGAGGCCGCCCTCCTGGTCCACGGCCAGCAGCAGCGACCGGCCGGCCGCCCGCTCGAGGCCGCGCGCGGCGGCGCGCAGACCCGCCGCGGAGGCGACGTTCTCGTCGAAGACGACCAGCCCGCCGAGGTGGAGGTCGCGCACGAGCCGGGTCGGCGGCTCCGTGCCACCGGTCCACCGGGCCACCACCACCTGCCCGGCAAGGTCCGTCAGCGGCATCGAGCGGGCCTGGCGTGCAGCTCGATCCAGCTGGGTGCGCGACGGACCCCACCCCGTGGCCAGACCCAGGCGCTCGGAGGCGGTCGGGGCCGGAGCCTCCTCACCGGCCGACGGGCTCGCGGGTACGTCGCCGCGGGACGGCTCCTCGGACCCGTCCTCGCCCGTGCAGCCGCCGAGCAGGAGGGCGACCGCGAGCAGGACCGGCAGCAGCCGGCCGGGGCTCACGCGGCGGCGCGGCGCGGGTCGCGGTGGCGCACCCAGATCTCCACACCCGCGACCAGCAGTCCCCACACCACGATGGTGACACCGGCGTACCAGGCACCCCACAGCACCCCGAGCTCGCAGTCGGAGGCCGCGGCGGTGCAGTAGGTGCGCTCGGCGTAGGCCACGCCCTGGTCGAAGGCCAGCAGCACCGAGGCCAGCAGGAGCGTGACCCACATGGCCGCGCGGCGCGGGCCGCTCACGCGTCCAGGGCGTCCACGTCGACGTCGTAGGCACCCTGGACGATGAACTCCTTGCGCGGCGCCACCTCCGAGCCCATCAGCAGCTCGAAGACCTGTGTGGCGCCCTCGGCGTCGTCGATGGTGAGCCGGCGCAGCGTGCGGTGGCGCGGGTCCATCGTGGTCTCGGCCAGCTGGTCGGCGTCCATCTCGCCGAGGCCCTTGTAGCGCTGCACCGGGTCCTTCCAGCGCACGTTCTTCTTCTTCAGCTCCGCCAGCTTCCGCTGCAGCTCGGCGTCGGAGTAGGTGTAGACGTACTTGTCCATCCCCTTCTTGGGGTTGGACAGCTCGATGCGGTGCAGCGGCGGGACCGCGGTGTAGACGCGGCCGTCGCGGATCAGGTCGGGCATGTACTTGAAGAACAGGGTGGCGAGCAGGCAGCGGATGTGCGCGCCGTCGGAATCGGCGTCGGCCATGAAGATGATCCGGCCGTAGCGCCGCGCCTCGAGCTCGAAGGTGCGGCCCGAGCCGGCGCCGACGACCTGGATGATCGAGGCGCACTCGGCGTTCTTGAGCATGTCGCCGACCGAGGCCTTCTGGACGTTGAGGATCTTGCCGCGGATCGGCAGCAGCGCCTGGAACTCGGAGTTGCGCGCGGCCTTGGCGGTGCCCATGGCCGAGTCGCCCTCGACGATGAACAGCTCGGTGCGGTCGTTGTCGTTGGCGCGGCAGTCGTTGAGCTTGGGCGGCAGCGCGGAGGACTCCAGGGCGTTCTTGCGGCGCTGGGTCTCCTTGTGCTGGCGCGCGGCGATCCGGGTCTTCTGGGCGCCCGCGACCTTCTCCATCACCAGCTTGGCCTCGGCCTTCTCGGCCCGCTTGGTGCTGGTCAGGAACGCCTTGAGCTCGCGCGCCACGACCTTGCGCACGATGGTGCGCGCCGCCGGGGTGCCGAGGATCTCCTTGGTCTGGCCCTCGAACTGCGGCTCGGCCAGGCGGACGGTCACGACCGCGGTGAGGCCCTCGAGCACGTCGTCCTTGATCACGTCGGGGTCGTTGACCTTGAGCGCCTTGGACGCGCGCATGACGTCGTTGAAGGTCTTGGTCAGGGCGTTCTCGAAGCCGCTGACGTGGGTGCCGCCCTTGGGGGTGGCGATGACGTTGACGAAGGAGCGCAGCTCGGTGTCGTAGCCGGTGCCCCAGCGCACCGCGACGTCGACGGTCAGCTCGCGCTCGACCTCCTGCGGGGTCATGTGCCCCTTGTCGTCGAGCAGCGGGACGGTCTCGGTGAAGGTGTCGGAGCCCTGCAGCCGCAGGACCTGGGTGACCGGCTCGTCGTTGCTGAGGAAGTCGGCGAACTCGGTGATGCCGCCCTCGTGCTTGAAGCTCTCCTCGACCGGCTCCTCGCCACGCAGGTCGCGGACGACGATCTCGAGGCCGGGGACGATGAAGGAGGTCTGGCGCGCCCGGGTCAGCAGCTCGTCGTAGACGTAGCCGGCGTCCTTGGTGAAGATCTGGCGGTCCGGCCAGAACCGGATGCGGGTGCCGCTGCGGCCCTTGGCCACGCGGCCGCCCTTGCGGGTCAGGCCGGACTGGGGGGTGAAGTCGGTGCCGGGGCCGTCGGCGGCGAAGACGCCGGGCACGCCGCGCTGGAACGAGATGCCCTGGACCGCCGGGGAGCGCTCGACGTCGATGTCCATGCGCGCCGACAGCGCGTTGACCACCGACAGGCCCACGCCGTGCAGGCCGCCGGTGGCGACGTACGAGCCACCGCCGAACTTGCCGCCGGCGTGCAGCTTGGTCGCCACGACCTCGACGCCCGGCAGGCCGGTGCGCGGCTCCTTGTCGGTCGGGATGCCGCGACCGTTGTCGTGCACCTCGACCGAGCCGTCGGGGTGCAGCACGACCTCGACCCGGTCCGCGGCGCCGGCGAGCGCCTCGTCCACCCCGTTGTCGATGATCTCCCAGACGCAGTGCATGAGACCGCGGGTGTCGGTGGACCCGATGTACATGCCGGGGCGCTTGCGCACCGCCTCCAGGCCCTCCAGGACCAGGAGGTGGGCGGCGTTGTAGGTGTTGTCGGCGATGGTGCTGCTCCTGCGTGCGCTCTGCTTCCGGGCCGGGGTCTCGCCCGGGTCACTGGTCGGAATCTAGTAGACCGCACCCCCTGTCCTGCGCAGGGCGCGCCCCGGGCGCCCGACCGGGCGCCCGGTGGGGCGTCCGACCGGGTCTCCGACGGGGCGTCAGGCGGGGAGGTCGTCCTGCTCCCGCAGTGGCAGCGGGCCGCCGACCAGGTCCACCAGGTCCGCGACCGAGTCGACCACCCGGGTCGGGCGGTAGGGGAAGGTCGCGACCTGCTCGGGCCGGGTCGAGCCCGTGGTCACCAGGACCGTGCGCAGGCCGGCCTCCAGCCCGCTGATGATGTCGGTGTCCATCCGGTCCCCCACCATCACCGTGGTCTCCGAGTGCGCTTCGAGGCGGTTGAGCGCGCTGCGCATCATCAGCGGGTTCGGCTTGCCGATGAAGTACGGCGTACGGCCGGTCGCGGTGCTGATCAAGGCCGCCACCGAGCCGGTCGCGGGCAGCTTGCCGGCAGTGCTCGGACCACTGGGGTCGGGGTTGGTGGCCAGGAACCGGGCCCCGTCGTCGATGAGGCGGATGGCCCGGGTGATCGCCTCGAAGGAGTAGGTGCGGGTCTCCCCCAGCACGACGTAGTCGGGGTCGCGGTCGGTCATGACGTAGCCGACGTCGTGCAGCGCCGTCGTCAGCCCCGCCTCCCCGACGACGTACGCCGACCCGTGCGGACGCTGCTCGGCCAGGAACTGCGCCGTGGCCAGCGCCGAGGTCCAGATGGCGTCCTCGGGCACGTCGATGCCGCTGCCGAGCAGCCGGGCGCGCAGGTCGCGCGGGGTGTAGATCGAGTTGTTGGTCAGCACCTGGAAGCCCAGGCCGCTCGCCTTGAGCCGCTCGATGAACTCCTGGGCGCCCGGGATCGGCACCTCCTCGTGCACCAGCACGCCATCCATGTCGGTCAGCCAGGTCTCCACGGCGCGCTCCGTCATGGCCCGAGTCTCGCAGGCGGCGGCCCGCCGCGACACGGCGCGTCGCGCCCGGGAGGGGTGGGGCTGCGGTCCTAGGCTCGGGGTACTTCCCTGCAGCACCGCAGCACCGGACACCAGCGGCTCGGGCCGCGCTGCACGTCACGATGTGGACACGATCGGACTCGGGATCCGGATGCCTGCGCCGCGACGTGGCACCGCGAGACACACTTCACCCGGGTGGGCGTCTAGGCGCACACCTGGTGGGGAACATCCCCAGGGACCACCTGGTTCCGCACCAGCGCAGCACCAGATGACTCATCCCAGCAGGAGGTCTGCCGATGGACACGTCGCAGCACCGACTGTCACGTGCGCCACACCGGGACGGGAATCTTGGTCCACCTGGCTACGTTGTCCACTGCACCGAGTGAGAACAGAAATGAGGCCGAAGTGACTACTGCCGTTGCCCCCAGCTCCGCGCTGACTGCCGCGGACCGATGCGACCGTTGCGGCGCGCAGGCCTACCTCCGTGTCGAGCTCCAGACCGGTGGAGAGCTGCTCTTCTGCGCCCACCACGCCCGCGAGCACGGTGAGGCGCTCAAGCAGGTCGCCGTGACCGTGCAGGACGAGACCCACAAGCTCGCGGAGCGCTGAGCCGCTCCTCGATCCCGACGTACGTCGAAGGCCCCGGACCGATCGGTCCGGGGCCTTCGTCGTGCGTGGTGCCGAGCGCTCAGTCGAGGTAGTCGCGCAGGACCTGCGAGCGGCTGGGGTGGCGCAGCTTGGACATGGTCTTGGACTCGATCTGGCGGATCCGCTCGCGGGTCACGCCGTAGACCTTGCCGATCTCGTCCAGGGTCTTGGGCTGGCCGTCGGTGAGGCCGAAGCGCATGGAGACCACGCCCGCCTCGCGCTCGGAGAGCGTGTCGAGGACGGCGTGCAGCTGCTCCTGGAGCAGGGTGAAGGAGACGGCGTCCGCAGGCACGATCGCCTCGGAGTCCTCGATCAGGTCGCCGAACTCGGAGTCGCCGTCCTCACCGAGCGGCGTGTGCAGCGAAATCGGCTCGCGGCCGTACTTCTGGACCTCGATGACCTTCTCGGGGGTCATGTCGAGCTCCTTGGCGAGCTCCTCCGGAGTGGGCTCGCGCCCGAGGTCCTGGAGCATCTGGCGCTGGACGCGGGCCAGCTTGTTGATGACCTCGACCATGTGGACCGGGATGCGGATGGTGCGCGCCTGGTCGGCCATCGCGCGGGTGATGGCCTGGCGGATCCACCACGTGGCGTAGGTCGAGAACTTGTAGCCCTTGGTGTAGTCGAACTTCTCGACCGCACGGATCAGACCGAGGTTGCCCTCCTGGATGAGGTCCAGGAAGAGCATGCCGCGGCCGGTGTAGCGCTTGGCCAGGGAGACGACGAGGCGCAGGTTGGCCTCGAGCAGGTGGTTCTTGGCGCGGCGGCCGTCCTCGGCGATCCACTCCAGCTCCTCGAGCAGGTCGGCCTTGATCTTGCCGCCCTTGGCCAGCTTCTCCTCCGAGAACAGGCCGGCCTCGATCCGCTTGGCGAGCTCGACCTCCATCTCGGCGTTGAGCAGCGGGACCTTGCCGATCTGCTTGAGGTAGTCCTTGACCGGGTCGGCGGTCGCACCGGCGACCATGACCTGCTGGACCGGCTCGTCGGACTCGTCGGCCGCGGAGACGACGAAGCTCGAGGTGGCGGTCGCCTCCTCCTCGGCCTCCTTGATCGTCGGGTCGGCGGCGACGTCGGCCTCGAACTGCTCGTCGGGGACGTCGGGGAGGACCTTCTTGCCGTCGGGGCCCACCGCAGGCGCGGCGGGCACCTCGACCTCGACGGAGCCCGCGGCGGTCTTCTTGGCCGCGGCCTTGGTCGGGGTGGCCTTCTTGGCGGGGGCGGCCTTCTTCGCGGCCGGAGCGGCAGCGGGCGCTGCGGCCTTCTTGGCCGGGGCCGCCTTCTTGGCCGGGGCCGCCTTCTTGGCCGCGGCCTTCTTGGCCGTCGCCGTGGTGGTCTTGCGCGTCGAGGTGGCCGCCACCGCCCGGGTGCTGGCGTGGTCGACGGTCACGGAGATCCCCTGCTCGCTGAGGTGGACCAGCAGCGCCTTGAGGTGGCGCGGCTCGATCTGCGCGTCCTCACTGGCCGCACGGACCTCCTCCGGCGTGACGCTCCCCGTGGGAGCACCTCGCTCGACGAGGGTGACGACGGCGGGGTGCGCGAGCACCTCAGCAGGAATCTTGCGTGCGTTCGAAGACACGAACACCTCTCGTGGACTGGCTTGGGGCGCGGCAGGTCCCGGAGTCGTCAAGAGCCGCGCCGTCATTCTGCCACGCACGTGGTGGTCCTCCCGCAACCGGGAGGGGGCACGGGGCGCCCCAGCAGGGCTCTCGGGCCCGGGTTCCTCCGCGTTGGCTCCTCAGCCCTGGGCCTTCGCCGCGGCCTTCTTCTCCTTCTTGAAGTCGCGGACCTTCTGCAGGGAGGCGCCGTCGACCACGTCGGCCACCGAGCGGTGGCCCTCCAGGGCGTAGTCGCCCACGACCGCCTCCCAGCCCTGCGGGCGCACGTCGAGCTGCTTGGCGAGCAGGGCCACGAAGATCTGCGCCTTCTGCTTGCCGAAGCCCGGCAGCGCCATGACCCGGCGCAGCAGGTCGCGACCGTCGGCGGCACCGGTCCAGATCCGCGAGGCGTCACCGCCGTGCTCCTCCGCCACGATCCGGGCCAGCTCCTGGAGCCGGGCGGCCATCGAGCCGGGGAAGCGGTGGATCGCCGGCGGAGTGGCGCACAGCGAGGCGAACTCCTCGGGGTCGGCCTCCGCGATGCGCGCCGGGTCGAGGGTGCCGAAGCGCTCCAGCACCTTCGCGGGGCCGCGGAAGGCGTGCTCCATTGGGTACTGCTGGTCCAGCATCATGCCCACGAGCAGCGCGAACGGGTCGTCGGAGAGCACCTGGTCGGCGACGTCGTCACCGGTGATGCGGATCTGGTGGGTGGCCATGGCGCTCATCCTGCCCGAGCCGGGCAACGGCGTACGACGGCATCCCGCCGCCCCGGCAGCGACGGCGGCGCGCGTGGCTCAGGCGGCGTGTTGCCGCAGGACGCGGACGTGACCGTCCAGGCCCGCCGAGTCCAGCTGCTCCACCACCGACTGCACCGAATCGGGCCGGTCGGGTACCTCCAGCACCAGCGAGGTGCCGCCGTCGGGTCGCGGGGGCGTGCCTGCGACGAGGCCGGAGAGGGCGGTGGCCATGCGCCGCAGCGCCCCCGTGGTGCCCAGCGCTCGGACCTGCCAGCGACGGGCGGCGAGCAGCTGGTGCAGCTCGACGAACACCACGTGGTCGCGCGTCCCGTCGGCCACGACCCGCGCGGGGCCCGGGACGGGGGAGGTCTCCCCCGCGACGCGGCGGCTGGTGCCGGCGGAGTCGGCGGTGCCGAAGGCGAGGACCTCGAGCCCGGGCAGGCGCAGGCCGTCCACGATGGCTCGCAGCGCGGCCTCCTCGCAGGTCCCCTCGCGCTGCACGAGGAGCGAGCCAGGGAGCCCGCTCTCGTCCGGCAGCACCGGCTCCGGCTGAACGCCCATCTGCCGCAGCCGGTCGGCCACCGCCCAGACGTCCTCCGCCGGCCAGACCCGCAGCTCCAAGGAGGAGCCGGCGCAGGTGACCAGGGCGGTGGAACCGGTCCGCACCCGGGTCGGGGAGACCGTGGACACGTCGAGCAAGGCTGCCTCCAGGGACGTCGATCGACGACCTCTGATGGCCGCCGCCTCAGAGTCTGGCCAGGTCAGCGGGCTCCACGCGCCCCGGAACGGCGTTCCCGAACAACTCCGAACATCTCTTCACCCGGCTCGCAGGGGACCTCCTGCGCCACACCCGGCGCACGTTCGCCCGAACGGGCGAGGAACCGCCGGTCGCGGCCGGAGGGACCTCAGGACGCCTTGACGGCGAGCACCGCGCAGGGGGCGTCGAGCAGGACCCGCTGGGCGTTGCTGCCGAGGATGAGCTTGCCGACCGGCGAGCGCCGGCGCAGGCCGATGACCAGCAGCTCGGCACCGTGCTCCTCGGCGACGGCGATGAGGTCCTCGGCCGGCTCCAGCCCGCGGACGGTCTGGCGCACGGTGAACGGGACGCCGGAGGACTCCAAGCGCGCGCGCAGGTCGTCGAGCTCGCCCTGGGCCGCTGCGGCCCGGGTCTCGTCGTACTCCTGCCCGCCTCGGTGGGAGCTGACCGCCACCAGGGAGCAGTCCCGCAGCCGGGCCTCCTCGACGGCCCGCGCGAGCGCAGCCTCCCCCTCGGGCTTGGCGACGTACCCGACCACGACGGTGCCCACGGCAACCTCCTGCGACCTCGACCTGAGACCGGCCCGAGCGGCCGGCCCCTCCCGCACCGTAGCCGAACCGCACCCGCGGACGACTCCCCCGCCGGGTGGCCGGGCCCGGCCAGCGGGGCCGGCCCACCGCGGCACGGGGCGCCGCTCCCTGTGGAGGAACGGCCCCCCGCCGGTCGCCGCCGGGGCAGGGTGGACCGGTGGGCACCATCGCAGCGACCGGGACGAGCAGCCGGCGCGACCCGCGCGAGCGGAGGGCCCGTGCCGCGGTCCTGGACCTGGCGCGCACGGAGCTCCGCCGCGTGCACCCCACCCTGCTGCGGGTCGGGGACCCGTGCGGCGCGGTGGACGTGGTGGCCGAGGACGCCGCCTGGGACCACGCGCTGCGCACCGACGTGCTCGCCGCGCTGCTGTGGCGGCGCGGCCCCGACCCGCTGGTGTGGGTGACCCGCACCGGGGGCCTGGCGTGGCAGGACGTCGACCAGCGCTGGTACGCCGCGTTCCTCGCCGCCCGCGGGGAGACGGGCATCGACGCGCAGCTGCTCGTGGTCACCCGGCACGGCTGGCACGACCCGACCTCCGGGACGACGCGGACCTGGCGGCGCATCCGCGACCGCAGGAGCAGCCCCGGTCGGGACGGCTGGACGGACCCGTGACCACGCACGCGCCGCGGCGGACCGGCCGACCGGTTCAGTCCCAGGTGTGGGCGGGCTCGTTCGTGTGCATGCGCTCGCGGTACTCCAGCAGCACGGCGCGCAGCGCGTCCCAGCGGTCCTCGCCGGAGCGGGCCCGCACCTTGCTGACGAACCACTCCGCGCCGTTGGTGCCGAGCAGGCAGCGCTGCTCGATGATCCCGAGCAGCCGCTCGCGCACGTCCGTGGCGACCCCCCACCGCTCCAGGCCCTCGTGCGCCATCGGCAGCAGCCGGCGCAGCACCAGCTCGGTGGCGCGCACCTGGCCGACGCCCGGCCAGTAGACCTGCGCGTCGATGCCCTGCTGGGCAGCGACGTGGAAGTTCTCCTCGGCGGCGCTGAAGGACATCTGGCTCCACAGCGGACGCTCGCCCTCGGCGACGCTGCGCACGAGCCCGAAGTAGAACGCCGCGTTGGCCACGGTGTCCACCACGGTCGGCCCGGCGGCGAGCAGCCGGTTCTCCACGCGCAGGTGCGGCCCGGCGTCGGTGACGTCGTAGACCGGCCGGTTCCAGCGGTAGACGGTGCCGTTGTGCAGCCGCAGCTCCGAGAGGCTGGGCGTGCCACCGGCCTCGAGGACCTCGAGCGGGTCCTCGTCCTCGGTGATCGGCAACAGCGCGGGGAAGTAGCGGACGTTCTCCTCGAAGCAGTCGAAGACCGAGGTGATCCACCGCTCGCCGAACCACACCCTGGGGCGCACCCCCTGCGCCTTCAGCTCCTCGCCGCGGGTGTCCGTGGCCTGCTCGAAGAGCGGGATCCGGGTCTCGCGCCACAGCTCCTTGCCCAGGAGGTAGGGCGAGTTGGCACCGACGGCGACCTGGACGGCGGCGATCGCCTGGCTGGCGTTCCAGTAGGCCGCGAACTGGTCCGGTGAGGTCTGGACGTGGAACTGGGTGCTGGTGCAGGCCGCCTCCGGCACGATCGAGTCGGCCGTGGTGTCGAGCGACTCCGCGCCGGCGATCCGGATCGCGATGTCCTCGCCGCGGGCGTCGAGGATCTGGTCCGACAGCAGGCTGTAGCGGGGGTTGGCGCTGATCGCCGAGCGGGCCAGGTGCTCCTCGTCGAGCGTGGGCAGGATGCCGATCATCACCAGGTGGGCGCCGACCTGCGAGGACTTGGCCTCGGCGTGGTTGAGGTCCTTGCGCAGGTGCTCCTCGATGCGGGTGAGCCCGTCGTCGTGCAGGTGCACCGGCGGCACGTTGATCTCGATGTTGAACTGGCCGAGCTCGGTCTGGAAGTCGGGGTCGGCGATCAGTGCCAAGGCCTCGGCGTTCTTGAGCGCCGGGTCACCGCGGTCGTCGACGAGGTTGAGCTCCACCTCGAGACCGCACATGGGGTCGTCGGTGTCGAACGCGGCCTCGCGCAGCATCCGCGCGAAGACGTCGAGGTTGCGACGGATCTTCTCGCGGTGGCGCGTGCGGTCGGCGCGGGTGAACTCCTGCGCCTCGACCTCTTCTCCCATGGGCCGCACACTAGGGCGTGCGCGAGTCCTGCGCCGTCACCCCGCGAGGCGGCACAGCACCGTCTCCCACTCCTCGGGCGGTACCGCCGCCTCCAGCAGCGTCGCGACCATGCCCGCCAGGCCGTGGTCGGCCGCGACCTCCCTGGCCCGGTCGACCGCGCACCAGGCCAGGGCGCCGTGGCCGGAGACCCACGCGCAGAGGGCCAGCAGGCCGGCGGCGTCGGCCACCCGGTCGTCCGGCGCCCGGCGCACCACCTCCGACCACAGGTCGACCAGACCGGGGGCACTGGCCCGGGTGAGCCGGCGCTGGACCGGCTCCCGCAGCCGGCCCTCGGCCGCGGCGAGCAGCAGGGTGGCCACCTGGTCGTCGTCGGGCCGCTCCCCCGACCTCAGGAGCACACCGACGAGCGCGTCGACGCGACGCACGGACGGCGGCACCGCGCGGGCCAGCGCGTCGACGAGGTCGGGGTGCGGGCCACCGGGGTGCGGGGCGAGACCGGCGGCCAGCGCGGCCCGGTCGGGGAGGGTCACGCGCCCCTCGACGACCGAGCGGGCCCGGAACCGGTGCGCCACGGCGTCGTACGCCGTCCCCGGACCGCGCTCGGAGGGTGCCGCCACGGGTCCGACCGGCCACCAGCGGCCACGGTCGGAGCGCAGGCAGGCGACGACCTCGATGCCGGCGGCCTCCATCGCGCCCGCGACGGTGCGCAGCACCTCGGCGGTCCAGGGACCGTCCGGGTCGTAGCCGACCAGGAGCACGCGGGCGACGCCGTGCCGCACGGCCGGCTCGCGCAGGACCTCCACGAGGTCGCCGAGGTCCCGACGGTGGCGCGGGAGGTCGACCCGGGCGTGGAAGGGGCGCGGGGCGCCGAACGTCAGCATGACGAGCGACTCGGCCGGCTCGAAGCCGAGCACGAGCGGCACCGCCGCGAGCACGTCCTCGGGCGTGCGGAAGACGTAGGGGTCGGGGGCGGCAGGGGGCTCGGCGGTGCCGGCGCGGGTGGTGTCCATGCGCAGCAGGCTGCTCGCGTGGCAGGCGCCGTGGGGTCCCTCGACCCGGCGCTGGGGACAGGGCCGCACGGGGGTGGGCTGTGGACGACCCGTGGGCCGGGGGCGGGCCTGGGTAGCGTGCGCGACGTGCGTCGCGAAGCCTCGGTCCTCCACCTGGACCTCGACGCGTTCTTCGCCGCCGTCGAGCAGCGCGACAAGCCCTCCCTGCGCGGCCGCCCGGTCGTGGTCGGGGGCACCGGCGGGCGCGGGGTCGTGGCGACGGCGTCGTACGAGGCCCGGATCTACGGGGTGCGCTCGGCGATGTCGACGCGCGAGGCCCGCTCACGGTGCCCGCACGCGGCGTTCCTGTCGGGGCGCTTCGGCGCCTACCGCGAGGCCAGCCGTGCGGTGATGGGTGCGCTGCGCGAGGCGTCGCCGCTGGTGGAGCCGCTGTCGCTGGACGAGGCCTTCGTGGACCTGGCGGCCTCGCCGGACCCGACCCTGGCGGACCTGTCGGTGGAGTCGGTGACCGCCTTCGCCGAGCGGCTGCGCGCGCGGGTCACCGAGGTCACCGACGGGCTGACCTGCTCGGTCGGCGTGGCGACGAGCAAGTTCATGGCCAAGGTCGCCAGCGACCTCGACAAGCCCGACGGCCTGGTCGTGGTCGCGCCCGGCACCGAGCGCGAGCTGCTGCGCCCGATGAGCGTCACCGTCATCCCCGGCGTCGGCCCGGCGACCGCCGACCGGCTGCGCCGCGCGGGGGTGCAGACCGTCGCCGACCTGGAACAGGTCAGCCAGGAGGAGCTGGTGCGGCTGGTCGGCAGCGCCCACGGCGCCGGGCTCTTCCACCTGGCCCGGGCCCACGACGACCGACCGGTGGTCGCGGAGCGCGAGACCAAGTCGGTGAGCGTCGAGGGCACCTACGACTCCGACCTCTCCGACCTGCGGCTGATGGAGCACCTCCTGGTGCGCCAGTCCGGCGAGGTGGCCGCCCGGCTGGCCAAGGCCGGGCTGTCGGGGCGGACGGTGACGATCAAGGTCCGGCTCCACGACTTCACGACCACCAGCCGGTCGGCGACCCTGCCCGAGCCGACCGACAACCCCGCCGTCGTGGCCCGGGTCGTGCGCTCCCTGCTCGCCGAGCTCGCCGCCGGGGTCGAGACCGGTCCCGCGCTCCGGGCCGGGGTCCGGTTGCTGGGGGTGGGCGTCTCCGGCCTGGCCGACTGGGTGCAGGACGACCTCTTCGCCGACCTCGAGGCACCCGACGAGAGCGCGGGCCCCGACGAGGAGGCCGACGACCTGCCCGAGCCGCCCCGCGCGCGCTCCAGCGGGTGGGCCCCCGGCGCGGACGTCGTGCACGACGAGCACGGCCGGGGCTGGGTGTGGGGGTCGGGGCGGGGCGTGGTGACGGTGCGCTTCGAGACCCGCGAGAGCCCGGCGGGGCCGGTCCGGTCGTTCCCGATCGACGACCCGGCGCTGCACCTGTGGCAGCGACCCGAGGACGCGGCGACCGACGACCCCGGCGCCCCCGGCGCCCGCGAGGGCGGCCTCAGCGCGCCCGGGTGAACCCCACCCGCTCACCCGGCCGCAGCTGGGCGCAGCGCCACAGGTCGGCCTCCTCGACCACGGCGACCACCGGGTAGCCCCCGGTCGGCGGGTGGTCGGCCAGGAACACCACGGGCAGGCCGTCCGGGGGCACCTGCACCGCGCCCAGGACCATCCCCTCGCTCGCCAGCTCCTCGGTGCGCCGGCGCACCAGCGGCTCGCCGTGCAGCCGCAGGCCGACCCGGTCGGAGTCAGCGCCGACCGACCAGGTCCGAGCGGTGAGCGCCGCGAGCGGGTCCTCGCACCACTCGCCGCGCGGACCCGGGTGCAGCCGCAGCGGACCGGTCGCCCGGGCGGGCGGCACCTCCGCGCGCCCCGGCTCCCCCCGTCGTGCGCCGACGGGCAGCCGGTCCCCGACGCGCACGGGTGCGGGGCCGATCCCGGCCAGCGTGTCCGACGAGCGCGACCCGAGCACCTCGGCGACCGGCAGGCCGCCGTCGACGGCGAGGTAGCTGCGCAGGCCGGTCGCCGGGCGACCCAGCACCAGGCGCGACCCGGCCGGCACCCAGACGGCGCGACCGAGCGGCGCCGCGCGACCGTCGACGGCCACCGGGCAGGGCGCGCCCGTGACCGCGACCCAGGCACCGCTCCCCGGGTCGGCCTCGAGCACGACCTCGAGCCCGCCCAGCAGCACCTCCAGCACCGCGTCGTCGGGCGCACCCCCGACCAGCCTCCGGGCGAGGGCCGCCGCCGGGGCGTCGAGGGCGCCCGCACGGGGCACCCCGAGGTGGGCCAGGCCCAGCCGGCCGAGGTCCTGCACCAGCACCGACGGGCCAGTGGCGACGACGCGGAGCGCGGTCGAGCCCACCTCAGACCTCCACGAACCGGACGCGGGTGCCAGGTGCCAGCAGCGCCGGGGGCTCGCGGTCGGCGTCCCACAGGGTGGCGTCGGTGCGACCGACCAGCCGCCACCCGCCCGGGGAGGCGGTCGGGTAGACCCCGGCCCACTCCCCCGCGAGCGCGACCGAGCCGGCCGGCACCCGGGGCCTCGGGGACGGCAGTCGCGGGACCGCGCGGTCGGCGGGCAGTCCGGACAGGTAGGAGAAACCGGGCGCGAAGCCGCAGAAGGCACTGGTGAACGTGGTGGTCGTCAGCGTCGCCCTGACCTCGGCCCGGGTGCAGCCCCACCGCCGGGCGACGTCGGGCAGGTCCTCGCCGTCGAGGACCACGGGGAGCTCGACCAGCGCGCCCGGGACCGCGGCGGGACCCTCCGGGGTCCACGTCTCGAGGGCCACCGCGACGCGGTCGGGCGGCACCGCGAGCCCGTCGAGCAGCACCGTGCGCGCTGCGGGCACCACCTCGGTCGCCCAGGACGCCGTGCGGCAGTGGTCGGCCAGCGCGAGCGCCGCCGCGACGTCGGCCACCTCGAGCAGCACCGCCCGGGGCCCGACCGGCAGGACGCGCACGCCCACCATCAGGTCACAGCCCGCGCAGCCCCAGGCCTGCGGCCTCGAGCGCCTCGCGCACGGCCCGGGCGTGGGCGACCGCGCCCGGGTGGTCGCCGTGGACGCAGACCGAGTCGACGGTGCCGGCGAGCTCGACGGCGCGGAAGGCGATCGTCTCGGCGTCGTCGAGCACGGCACCGGGCCGGTCGCGCGGGAGGAGACGGCCGTCCTCGGCGTACCCCCGGTCCGGGAAGCCCTCGTGGAAGACGGTGCGGCCCTCGGCGACGGCCAGGGTGAGCAGCCGGCCCGGCATGCCGAGGACGGGCAGACCGCGGGAGCCCTCGAGCACCGCGAGCGCCTGCTCCTCGTCGTCGAGGGTGCGGTGGTAGAGCGCGCCGTGGGCCTTGACGTAGCGGACCTCGACGCCCTCCTCGCCCGCGATGGTCGTGAGCGTGCCGACCTGGTCGGCGACCTGCTCGCGCAGCGTCACGCGGGGGACGTCGCGGGCCACCCGGCCGAAGTGCTCACGGTCGGCGTAGGAGACCTGGGCACCCACCGACACGCCGCGCTGCGCCGCCTGGGCGCAGACCGCGCGCATGGTCGCCGGGCTGCCGGCGTGGTAGCCGCAGGCCAGGTTGGCGCTCGTCACGACGGCCAGCAGGGCTGCGTCGTCGGTGACGCCCTCCCCGAGGTCGGCGTTGAGGTCGATGTGGGGCACGGGTCGAACCTACCCATCCCCGGCCCCCGGAGGCCGCGGGCACGAGGGTGGGCGCCCGCGTCTAGGGTCGCCGCATGTCCACCGCTCCCGAGCAGCCCAGCGCCCCGCCCCTCGCCGCCGTCCGCACCACCACGCGCGAGATCCACGGGCGCACCCGCAGCGACGACTACGAGTGGCTGCGCGAGAAGGAGTCGCCGGAGGTCCTGGCCCACCTCGAGGCCGAGAACGCGTGGACGCAGGCCAGCACCGCTCACCTCGCCGACCTGCGGGCCGACATCTTCGAGGAGATCCGCACCCGCACCCGCGAGACCGACCTGTCGGTCCCGACCCGCAACCGCGGTCACTGGTACTACGGGCGCTCCTTCGCCGGCAAGGAGTACGGCGCTACGTGCCGGGTCCCCGTGTCCGACCCCGACGACTGGACCCCGCCGCAGCCGGCCGAGGACTGCGCTCCCGACCAGCCGGCCCTGCCCGGCGAGGAGGTCCTGCTCGACCTGGACGCGCTCGCGGAGGGCCACGACTTCTTCTCCCTCGGCGGCGCGGCCGTCAGCCCCGACGGACACCTGCTGGCCTACGCCACCGACACCGTCGGCGACGAGCGCTACACGGTGCGGGTCAAGGACCTGCGCACCGGCGAGCTGCTCGACGACGTCGTCACCGGGGTCATCGGCGGGGCCACCTGGGACCGCGCCGGCACGAGCTTCTACTACGTCACCGTCGATGAGTCCTGGCGCGCCGACAAGGTGTGGCGCCACGCGCTCGGCACCGCGCAGGACGCCGACGAGCTGGTCCACCACGAGACCGACGGGCGCTTCTTCACCAGCGTGGGCCGCACGCGCTCGGACCGCTTCATGGTGGTGGCGAGCGGGTCCAAGACCACCTCGGAGTACCGCTTCCTCGACGCCGACGCCCCCGAGGCCGGCTGGCAGGTCTTCTGCGCGCGCGAGGAGGGCGTCGAGTACTCCCTCGAGCACGCCGTGCTCGCCGGCGAGGACCGGTTCCTGGTCCTGCACAACGGCACCGGGCCCGACTTCGAGCTCGCCGTCGCCCCGCTCGCACCGACCCCGCGCGAGCAGTGGCGGGCGCTGCTGCCGCACAACCCCGCCGTACGCCTCGAGGACGTGGACGCCTTCGCCGGCCACCTCGTCGTGCACCAGCGCAGCGACGGGCTGACCCAGCTGCGCATCCTCGAGCTCGGCGCGGGCGCCACCCCCGAGGAGCCGGTGACCGACGACTACCTCATCTCCTTCGACGAGCCGGTCTACACCGTCGGCGCCTCGGGCAACCCCGGCTTCACCCAGCCCACGGTCCGTCTGGGCTACACGACGATGGCGATCCCGAGCAGCGTCTACGACTACGACGTGCGCACCCGCGAGCTGACGCTGCTCAAGCGCGCGCCCGTGCTGGGCGGCTACGACCCGGCCGACTACGAGGAGCACCGGCTCTGGGCCACCGCCGAGGACGGCGAGCGGATCCCGATCTCGATCGTGTGCAAGCGGGGCTCCCGGGAGGACAGTGGCGGCGGCACCCGCCCGGTGCCGACGCTGCTCTACGGCTACGGCTCCTACGAGGCCTCGATCGACCCGTACTTCTCCATCGCCCGGCTCTCGCTGCTCGACCGGGGCGCCGCCTTCGCCATCGCCCACGTCCGCGGCGGCGGCGAGATGGGCCGCCGGTGGTACGACGACGGCAAGCTCATGAAGAAGCAGCACACCTTCTCCGACTTCGCCGCCTGCGCCCGCCACCTGGTGGCGACCGGCTGGTCCTCCCCCGACACCCTCGTCGGCGAGGGCGCGAGCGCCGGTGGCCTGCTCATCGGAGCCGTTGCCAACCAGTCCCGCGAGCTGTTCAGCGGCCTGGTCGCAGGAGTGCCCTTCGTCGACGCGCTCACCACGATGCTCGACAGCACCCTGCCGCTGACGGTCACCGAGTACGACGAGTGGGGCAACCCCGAGGCCGATCCGGAGGTCTACGACTACATGGCCTCCTACGCGCCCTACGACAACGTGACCGCGCAGGAGTACCCCGCGATCCTCGCCGAGACCTCGCTCAACGACACCCGGGTGCTCTACGTCGAGCCCGCCAAGTGGGTCGCCCGGCTGCGCGCCACCGACCCCGCGGGGGCAGGGCGTCCCGACGTGCTGCTGCGCACCGAGATGGCAGCCGGCCACGGCGGGGTCTCCGGGCGGTACAAGTCCTGGCACGACCGGTCCTTCACCCTGGCGTGGATCCTCGACCGGATGGGGCTCGCCGGCTGACGGCGTACCCCTCGTCCTCCGGCACCGATCGCGCGGCTCCGACCGTCGACGTGGCCTACCTCACCCATCCGGAGGGGCCCGCGGCGGCGAACGACTCACACGAAGGTGAGGCCCTGAGAAGTCCCTGAGAGTTGGGAAGGGACGCAACTCCTCGTGGGCACCACACGTCGAGCAGTGTGAAGGCTCCACCACCCGGGTGGGTTCCCCCAGGGGAATCTCGGGCACCGGTGGGGCGTTGGAGACCGTGAGGCGCCGAGGGCGTCCACGCCGCGAAGGAGGGTTCCATGGCCACCGCCACCCGCACGACCCGCTCGAGCAGCAACCGGGAGATCGAGGGCCGCGACAGCGTCGGACTTTACCTCGACGAGATCGCCCGCAACGAGCTGCTGGACGCGGCGGCGGAGGTCGAGCTCTCCAAGACCATCGAGGCCGGGCTCATGGCTGAGCACCTCCTGGCCGAGGGTCGCATCGGACGCGCCAAGGGGGGCGCACCGATGCGGGCCAGCCAGGAGGAGCTCGAGTGGCTCGCCGAGGAGGGTCGCAAGGCGGTGGACACCTTCATCACCGCCAACCTGCGCCTCGTGGTCTCCATCGCCCGCAAGTACGGCCGGGCGCAGATGCCGATGCTGGACCTGATCCAGGAGGGCAACACCGGCCTGATCCGTGCGGTCGAGAAGTTCGACTACACCAAGGGCTACAAGTTCTCGACGTACGCCACGTGGTGGGTGCGCCAGGCGATCACCCGCGGCATCGCGCAGCAGGCCCGCGTCGTGCGGCTGCCCGTGCACGTGGTCGAGGAGCTCAACCAGGTGGGCGGCGCACGTCGCTCCCTCGAGCGCCAGCTCGGTCGCGACCCGGAGCCGCACGAGATCGCGGCCGAGCTGGGCATGGAGGTCGAGCGGGTCATGGACCTGCTCTCGTGGGGCCGCGAGCACGTCTCGCTCGACACCCCCGTCGACGAGGACGGCGACACCTCGCTGGGTGACCTGATGGCCCAGGAGACCTCGCCGGGCCCCGACCTGACCGTGCTCGACGTGGAGTCCCGCGAGCGGCTCAACACCCTGGTCGGTCAGCTCGACGAGCGCGCCGCCGACATCATCCGCTCGCGCTACGGTCTCACCGACGGTCGCCAGCACAAGCTCGCCGACATCGGCGCCAAGCACGGCATCTCCGCAGAGCGCGTGCGCCAGCTGGAGCGGGAGGCGCTGCAGAAGCTGCGTCGCTTCGCCGACCCGGACCTCGCCGCCGGCTCCGCCGCCTGAGGACACCGCCGAGGCGTCAGCACCCCGACCCGTCACCTCCTGGTGGCGGGTCGAGTGCTGTCCGGGCCGGTGCGCATCTGACCGCTCGACGGTTCAGGAGTGACCTGCCGGCAGTCCGGAACTGACTGCTCGGCGGTCAGGAGCCGTACGCCGCCGCGCTGAGCGCCGCGGAGGCGGCCGCCGCCTGCTCCTCGACGTCCTCGCCCACCGGTCGCTCGGCCGCGATCCGGGCCTGCCAGCGCTGCAGGGCCACCACGCGGGCCGCTGCCTCCTCGACCCGGGCGCGGTCGAGCGAGCCGTCCTCGAGGGCGGCCGTGACCGTGGCGTGGGTGCGGCGGGTGTCGGCCGGCATGAGCAGGAGGTCGGCGCCGGCCTCGAGCGCCTTGACCGCGAGCGCGGGGATGCCGGCGACCGCCCCCATGCCCAGGGAGTCGGTGATCGCGACGCCGCCGAACCCGAGCTCCTCGCGGAGGTAGGCGTAGGTCTCCGGGGCGATCGAGGACGGCGTGCCGGGGGCGAGCGCCTGCACGTCGAGGTGGCCGATCATGACCGACGGCGCGCCGGCCTCGATGGCCTTCTCGAACGGCGGCAGGTCGCGAGCCTGGAGCTCGGCCAGCGTCTCGGTCAGCACCGGCAGGGTCAGGTGGGAGTCGGCCGTCGCACCGCCGTGGCCCGGGAAGTGCTTGGTCGTCGACACCGTGCCCGAACGGTCGTAGCCGGTCACGGCCTGCTTGACCGCCGCGCCGGCGAGGTCCGGGTCGGTCGAGGGCGAGCGGGAGCCGATGGTCACGTCGGCAGCCCCGATCGTCACGTCGGCCACCGGGGCGTAGACCCAGGTGAAGCCGAGGGCGCGCAGCTCCATGCCGGTCGCGTACGCCGCCTGCTTGACCGCCACGCGCCCGCGCCGTCCCGCGTTGTCGATGGCCGAGCCCGCCGCGGCGAAGGCCGGGAAGGTCGTCGCCACGCCGCGCAGGTGGGCGACCGTGCCGCCCTCCTCGTCGACGCCGATCACCGCGGGGAAGTCCCGGCCGCTCTCGGCGACGGCGTCGCTGACGGCCGCGGTCGTGGCGAGCACCTGGGCCTCGTCCAGGACGTTGTCGGCGGTCACGCAGACCCCGGCCAGGTGCAGGTCGCGCACCAGCTGGGCCGGCACCTCGGGGTCCGTGCCGGCGTAGCGGCCGACGATGACCTGGCCGGCCAGCTCCTCGGAGGAGTAGGTGGCGACCAGCTCGCGCGCTTCCTCGAGCTCACCGGCCGTCGGCCCCCACCCGAGTGGCTCGTCGGGGTCGGTGGCGACCGCGGCGTCCTCGGACCCGTCCGGCTGCGCCGTCGCGCCGGACCCCGACAGGTCGGAGCCGCCCGGTGCGGTCGTGGGGTCGGACGGCGTGGCGCACCCGGCCGCGAGGAGCACGGTGGCGGCCGCGGACGCGACCAGCCGGGTCGCCGTCGTCGTACGAGCGCGGCGGGGGCGGGCGGTCACGCGGTGGCCCCGCTGGTCAGCGCCGCGTGCACCTCGGCGACCCGGGCCCGCAGCTCGTCCAGGGTGCCGGTGTTCTCGATGACGTGGGTGGCCACCGCCAGACGCTGCTCGCGGGTGGCCTGGGCGGCGATCCGCGCCTCGGCGTCGACGAGGCTCCAGCCCCGGTCGCGCAGCATCCGCTCCACCTGCAGCTCACGGGGCACGTCGACCACGACGACCGCGTCGAACTCCGCGGCCCGGCCGGACTCGACGAGGAGCGGGATGTCGTGCACGACCAGGGCACCCTCCGGAGCGGCCGCCTCCTGCTCGGCGTACCGCTCGAAGACCAGCGGGTGGACGATCGCCTCGAGCCGACGCCGGGCGGACTCGTCGTGGAAGACCAGGCTCCCCATGGCCGGGCGGTCCAGCTCGCCGTCCGCGGTCAGCAGCTCCTCGCCGAACTCCTCGACGACCGCCGCCAGGCCGGGCGTGCCGGCAGCCACCACCTCGCGCGCGATCGCGTCGGCGTCGATGACCACCGCCCCGAGATCGGTCAGCATCCCGGCGACGGTGCTCTTGCCCGACGCCACCCCACCCGTCAGTCCGACCCGCATGCGGGCCAGGTTATGCGCTGCCCCTCAGAGGAACAGCACCAGTCCGACCACCATCGGCAGCAGGCCCAGCGCCAGCCAGGGGCTGAGCAGCGGCTTGCGGTGGATCGCCAGCCCCGCGCCGACGGCCATCACGCCGAAGGCACCGGCGATCACCGAGAGCCCGACCCGCGGGACGGTCTCGGCCTCGTCGATGACCCAGGCCGCCACCAGCAGGCCACCGGCCATGTGCAGGATCGTCGTCACCACCAGCGTCGACATCACCCAGGTCTGCACCCGGGTCGTCCCGGGCGAGCCGTACTGGTCGCGCACCGGCGCGTTCGGGTCCATCAGGTGCCGGCGCCGTGGGGCCGCCTGCTCGGTCCGACCCTGGCCCTGCCCTTTGGTGCCCTGCTCGCTCACAGGTCCAGGGTAGGGCCCGGGCCCGTCAGTTCAGCATGCGCATGGTCGAGGGGACGCCGCCGCCGCGGTGGACCTCCTCGACGAGCTCCTGCAGCGCCGTCAGCGCGACGTTCTGCGACATCGGGCCCCACGAGACGCGCGCGACGCCGAGCTCCTCGAGCCGGGCCAGCGACGGGTTGCCGGGGATGCCGATGAGCGTGAGGTGCTGCGGCCCGACGGCCTCGACGAGGGTCTCGACCATCCGCTCGTCGAGCCTGGCCGGGACGAAGACCGTCGGCGCACCGGCGGCCGTGAAGGCCTTGACCCGCTCGACGGCGTCGGCGAGGGCCTCCTGCGGGTCGCGCGAGCGGTCCTTGACGAAGGCGTCGGTGCGGGCGTTGAGCACGAAGTCCGGGACGCCCTCGGCCTCGGCAGCCCTCAGCACCGCCTCGACGTTGCGCACGGCCTCGTCGAGCGGGCGCAGCTGGTCCTCGAGGTTGCAGCCCACGACACCCACGCCGATGGCCTTGCGGACGGTCTCGGCCGGGTCGCCGTACCCACCCTCGAGGTCGGCGGTCACCGGCAGGTCGGTCGCGGCGACGATCCGGCCCACGGCCTCGATCATCAGCTCGACCGGGATGTTCTCGCCGTCCTCGTAGCCGTAGGACGCCGCGATCGAGTGGCTGGCGGTCGCCAGGGCCTCGGTGCCCTCGACGTCGGCCACGACCGTGGCGGAGATGACGTCCCAGACGTTGACGACGGTGAGCAGCTTCGGGTCGCGGTGCAGCTGCAGGAGCGTGGAGGCGCGGGCGGCGGTGGCGGAGAGATCGGTCATGCCTGCACGGTAGGCAGGCGCTCCCCCGCCGGCGTACACCCGGACGTCTGCGACGATCGCCCCGTGCACGAGCTGACCCGGGAGCAGGCGCGGCGCATCGCGGTCCGCGCCCAGCTGCTGGCCGAGCCGCGGCCGAGCGACGTGCTCGAGGTCGTCGAGCACCTCACGCTGCTGCAGCTGGACCCGACGAAGGTCGTCGTGCCGTCGGCGCACCTGGTGCTGTGGAGCCGCCTCGGCGCGACGTACGAGCGCAGCGACCTCGACGACGCGCTCACCGCGGGCGAGCTGGTGGAGATCGGCGGCATGGCGACGCCGCTGTCGCAGGTGCCGCTGCACCGGGCGGTCATGGCCGGTTGGCCCGGCGCCGGGGACCGGCCCTGGCACGCGGACGTGGCGGGCTGGGTCGAGGACAACGACGAGTGCCGGCGCGAGATCCTGGAGACGCTGCGCCAGGAGGGGCCGTCGGTCGCGCCCGAGCTGCCGAACGCGATCGTCCGGCCGTGGAAGTCCTCGGGGTGGACCAACGACAAGTCGGTGCTCAAGCTGCTCGACATCATGGCCGCGCGCGGCGAGGTGGTCGTCGTCGGCCGCGAGGGCCAGCACCGGCTGTGGGACCTGGCCGAGCGGGTCCTCCCCGACGACCCGGTGCCGCCGATCGAGGAGGCGACGGCCGAGCTGCGCCGGCTGCGGCTGCGCTCGCTCGGGATCGACCGGGGCAAGCAGGCAGGTGACGCCGGGGAACCGGCCCGGATCGAGGGCGTGCGCGGCACCTGGCGGGTCGACCCGTCGTACGTCGGAGCAGGCGCGTGCACGCGCACCGTGCTCCTCTCCCCGCTGGACCGGTTGGTGCTCGACCGGGCGCGGATGGCCGCGCTGTTCGACTTCGACTACCAGCTCGAGCAGTACAAGCCGGTCGACCAGCGACGGTTCGGCTACTGGGCGCTGCCCGTCCTGCACGGCCACGACCTGGTCGGCAAGGTCGACTGCACCGCCGAGCCCGGTGAGGGGGTGCTGCGGGTCGACGCGGTGCACGAGGACCCGCTGGGCGGGCCGGACGGGCCGCCGTGGGCCGACGACGTGCGGGCCGCGGTGCACGCGGAGATCGACGGCCTGGCCACGTGGCTCGGCGTCGAGGCGCTGCTCATGCCGGGGGTGCGGACGTGAGGGAGGGCGATCGGGTCGCGCTGCTGGTCGCTCCCTCGCCGACGTACGTCGAGGCGGTGCTGGCCCTGCTCGCGCGCGGGATCGTGCCGATCCCGCTGGACCCGCGCCTGACGACGCACGAGCGGGAGCGGATCCTCGACGGGCTCGACCCGACGCTGGTCGTGACCGAGGAGTCCGTCCTCGACGACCTGCTGGCCGCGCACCGCCCGTCCGGACCGGTCACCGACTGGCTCCCGCGCGCACGACCGATGCACTGCACCAGCGGCACGACAGGCACCCCGAAGGGAGTGTGGAGCGGGCTGCTGTCCCCCACCGCCGCCCGCGCCCTGGTCGACGAGGAGCGCGAGCTGTGGGGCTTCGCACCCGACGACGTGAACCTCGTGCTGAGCCCGCTCTACCACTCGGCGCCGCTGCGGTTCGCGATGGGGACGCTGCTGGCGGGCGGGCGGATCGTGCTGCCCGGCCCGTTCGACCCGGGCGTCGTGACGACGGCGATCGAGCGGGAGCACCCGACCACGGCGTTCTGCGTGCCGACCCACCTGCAGCGGCTCTTCGCGCACTGGGACGAGGTCGGCGCCCCCGACCTGTCGTCGTTCCGGCTGCTCGCGCACGCGGGGGCCCCGTGCCCCGGCGACGTGAAGCGGCGGCTGGTCGCCACCTTCCCCTCGGGGAGCACCTGGGAGTTCTACGGCTCGACCGAGGGACAGTTCACCGCCTGCCGCTCCGAGGAGTGGCTCGAGCGGCCCGGCACCGTCGGGCGGGCGCGCCCGGGTCGGGTGCTGAGCACCGATCCCGACGGGCTGATCTGGTGCGTGGTGCCCGAGCACGCGCGCTTCACCTACTACCGCGCACCGGAGAAGACCGCCGCGGCCTGGCGCACCACCCCGCAGGGGGCCGCCTTCACCGTGGGCGACCTGGGTCGGCTCGACGAGGAGGGCTACCTCTTCCTCGACGGCCGCCGCGAGGACCTGGTCATCAGCGGCGGGGTCAACGTCTACCCGCTCGAGGTCGAGCAAGTGCTGCGGGAGCACCCGGGTGTCGTGGACGTCGCGGTCTACGGCGTACCGGACCCGGAGTGGGGCCAGCGGGTGTGTGCCGCGGTGGTCGGCACCGCACCCGCCGAGGAGCTGGCCGCCTGGTGCCGCGAGCGCCTCGCCCCGCCCAAGCGCCCCAAGACGTGGACGTTCCTCGACGACCTGCCCCGCACGCTGACGGGCAAGGTGCGCCGCGACGTGCTCGCCGAGCGCACGCCCTGAACCGGGCTGGGTCCACCTCGGGACGCACGAGGGCCCGCCAGGTCTGACCTGGCGGGCCCTCGTGTGGATGTCGTGCTGTGGAGCTAGCTGCTCACGGTGGTGGTCACTGACCGCCGGTGAGCTTCTCGCGCAGCGCCTGCAGGGCCTCGTCCGAGGCGAGCGAGCCACCGTCGGTGGTCTCGGTCTCGGCACCACCGGAGGAGTACGAGGTGGCCTCGCCGGCCTCGACCTCGGCCTGGGCGGCCTCCTGCTTCTGCTTGACGTGGGCCTCCCAGCGGGCGTGGGCCTTGGCGTAGTCCGCCTCCCACTTCGCACGCTGCTCGTCGTAGCCCTCGAGCCACTCGCCGGTCTCCGGGTCGAAGCCCTCGGGGTAGACGTAGTTGCCCTGCTCGTCGTACGTCGCGGTCATGCCGTAGAGGGTCGGGTCGAACTCCTCCACGTCGGCGGCCGCAGCGGTGTCGTTGGCCTGCTTCAGCGACAGCGAGATCCGGCGACGCTCGAGGTCGATGTCGATGATCTTGACCATGACGTCGTCGTTGACCTGGACGACCTGCTCGGGGATCTCCACGTGGCGCTCGGCCAGCTCGGAGATGTGCACGAGGCCCTCGATGCCCTCCTCGACGCGCACGAACGAGCCGAAGGGCACCAGCTTGGTGACCTTGCCCGGCACGATCTGGCCGATCTGGTGGGTGCGGGCGAAGTGCTGCCACGGGTCCTCCTGGGTCGCCTTCAGCGACAGGGAGACGCGCTCGCGGTCCATGTCCACGTCGAGGACCTCGACGGTGACCTCGTCGCCCACGGCGACGACCTCGGACGGGTGGTCGATGTGCTTCCAGGACAGCTCCGAGACGTGCACGAGGCCGTCGACGCCACCGAGGTCCACGAAGGCACCGAAGTTGACGATCGAGGACACGACACCCTTGCGGATCTGGCCCTTCTGGAGCTGGGTGAGGAAGCCGTGGCGGACCTCGGACTGGGTCTGCTCGAGCCAGGCGCGACGCGACAGGACCACGTTGTTGCGGTTCTTGTCGAGCTCGATGATCTTCGCCTCGAGCGTCTGCCCGACGTAGGGCTGCAGGTCGCGGACGCGACGCATCTCCACGAGCGAGGCGGGCAGGAAGCCGCGCAGACCGATGTCGAGGATCAGGCCGCCCTTGACGACCTCGATGACGGTGCCCTCGACGACGCCGTCCTCCTCCTTGACCTGCTCGATCGTGCCCCAGGCGCGCTCGTACTGGGCGCGCTTCTTGGACAGGATCAGACGACCCTCCTTGTCCTCCTTCTGGAGGACCAGGGCCTCGACCTTGTCGCCGACCGCGACGACCTCGTGCGGGTCGACGTCGTGCTTGATCGACAGCTCGCGCGAGGGGATGACGCCCTCGGTCTTGTAGCCGATGTCGAGGAGGACCTCGTCGCGGTCCACCTTGACGATGGTGCCGTCGACGATGTCGCCGTCGTTGAAGTACTTGATCGTCGCGTCGATCGCGGCGAGGAAGTCCTCTTCCGACCCGATGTCGTTGATCGCCACCTGGGGCGCGTCGTAGTCGGGAAGAGCAGAGAGGGTAGTCATAGAGGAAGTGGTTCCTTGGGGTGGGCAGAAGTCGTGCGGGCACGCGCGAGGGTCCGGTCCGGACGTGACGGTGGTGAGGGCTGCGTCCGCGAGGACGACGCCGACCACCGAGGCCGAGCCTGGTCCGCTCCGTACGGGACGCAGGCAGACCACTGGCGCAACCGTCAGCGTACGCCGCTCGCGCGCGGGGAGTCCAACCAGCACCCCCAGTACGGTGGGAGCCGACTGGTCTGGACCAGCTCGGTCGCCGTGCATCCGTCTTTACCCATAGGGTACGGCGCAGGCGATGCGACCTCGATCCGCTCCCTCACCCGGGCACACGGACCCGACCTCGTGTCCCGCCGCCGCCCCATGGCCCCTTCCGCACCCGGAACCGCCACGGAGCCGGACGCGCTGTCCCGCCACCCACCCAGGAGAAGTCTCGTGATCCCATCCCCGACCCCCCGTCAGCGGAGGAGGGCCCTGGCCGCCGGCCTGGGCCTGTCCACCGCAGTGCTCTACACGCTGGCCGGCGTCCCCCTCGCCGCCCCCGCCCACGCCGCGACCCTGCCGGCGCCCTACTCCGCGTTCGCGCACAGCGACCTCGTGGACCTGGACGCCCAGATCGCCGGGGCGGGGAGCCTCGCCGCTGCGCAGATCGCCCACAGCCGCGCGGATGTCGACAGCACCCGCACCACCGACGACGCCACGGCCGAGGGCGCGAACCTGCACGCCGACCTCCTCTTCAACGGGGCGACCATTCCCGTCGGCGAGCAGGTGGCCACGGCCCCGCCGCCGGAGGATCCCCCGCAGGCGACCCTGGCCGACGTCCCGTTGTCGCCGGTCGCCGATGTCGGGGTCATCACCGCCGACACCCTGGCGCAGTACGTCGACGACAGCAGCTGCCCGACGCTGGTCAGCGCCCGGCGCACGTTCAGCGACTCCCTCGTCACGCTCGCCGGCCTGACCCTGGCCACCGCGCCGGAAGTCGGCGCCGTGGCCGCGGTGGGGGCCTCCGACACCCGCACCACCACGTTCCTCAGCGGCACCGACCTCGTCTCCCGGGTGGAGACGACCGTGGGCGACGTGGCCCTGCTCGGTGGCGCAGCCGTGGTCAAGGTCGCCGGTGACCTGGTCGTCGAGGCCCGGTCCGACGGGACCACGGGCACCTCGACAGTCGTGAACTCCCCCACCGTGACGGTCGAGGTCGGGGGAACGGTCATCCCGGTCGAGATCAACGACATTCCGGTGACCGTGCCGGTCACCATCCCCGGGGTGAACGTGAGCCTGAGGGTCACGGCGTTCGCACCCGACGACCAGTCCGCAGGTGCGGTCGGCGAGGTGGACCTGCAGTCGCTGCTGCGCATCGAGCTCGACGTCACCCCCATCGTCGGCGCTCCGCTCGTCGACCTCGATCTCGCCCTGGCCCCGCTGCACGCCCGGGCGCTCGCTCCCGCGGGTGGCGTGATCTGCCCCGCTGCCGCCAACTCCGACACCGACGGCGACGGCCTCACCGACGCGCAGGAGACGGTGATCGGCACCGACCCGAACAACCCGGACTCCGACGGTGACGGCGTCCGCGACGGCCAGGAGGACGCGGACGGGGACGGTCTGACCAACCTGGAGGAGGTCTCCGGGTCGCAGAACGATGCCTTCGGCAACGCACCGACCGACCCGACCGTCGCGGACTCCGATGGCGACGGGCTCACCGACGGCCAGGAGATCGACCTCACCGGCACCGACCCCAACGATCCCGACACCGACAACGACGGCACCAGCGACGCCGCCGAGGACCCCGACGGGGACGGTCTGACCAACCTTCAGGAGGTCTCCGGGTCGCAGAACGACGCCTTCGGCAACGACCCCACCGACCCGACCGTCGCGGACTCCGATGGCGACGGGCTCACCGACAGCGAGGAGATCGACCTCACCGGCACCGACCCCAACGATCCCGACACCGACGGTGACGGCACCAACGACGCCGCCGAGGACCCCGACGGCGACGGCCTGACCAACCTTCAAGAGGTCTCCGGCTCGCAGAACGACGCGTTCGGCAACGACCCCACCGACCCGCGTGACGCCGACTCCGACAACGACGGCCTCACCGACGGCCAGGAGACCTCCGGTTCGGAGAACGACGCCTTCGCCAACGCACCCACCGACCCCAACGACGCCGACACCGACAACGGCGGCGTGCAGGACGGCGCCGAGGTCGACGCGACACCGGCCACCGACCCCAACGACGTCGGGGACGACGACCTCGACCCGACCGGTGATGCCGACGGTGACGGGCTCAGCAACGGCGACGAGTTCTCCGGTGGCGCCAACGACGGCTTCGGGAACGAGCCGACCGACCTCACCGATCCCGACTCCGACGACGACGGCCTCACCGACGGCGAGGAGACGTCGGGCTCGGAGAACGACGGGTTCGGCAACGAGCCGACCGACCCCAACGACACCGACACCGACGGGGACGGGCTCACCGACGCCGAGGAGATCCGTGACACCGGCACCGACCCGCTCGTGGCCGACACCGACGGGGACGGGCTCCAGGACGGCCGCGAGGTCAACGGGACCGGGACCGACCCGCTCGACGTCGACAGCGACAACGACGGGCTGGGCGACGGTCGCGAGGTCAACGGGACCGGGACCGACCCGCTGGACCGCGACACCGACGACGACGGCCTCAAGGACGGCCGCGAGGTCAAGCGCCACCGGACCGACCCGTTGCGCAAGGACACCGACCGCGACGGCCTCTCGGACAAGGTCGAGATCAAGGGCAGCGCCAACAAGCGCTACGACCGCTGCCCGACCAACCCCAAGCGCAAGGACTCCGACCGCGACGGGCTCACCGACCGCCAGGAGATCAAGCGATTCGGCACCGACCCCTGCCAGAAGGACACCGACCAGGGCGGGGCGAGCGACGGCAAGGAGATCAAGGCCGGCAGCGACCCGCTCGACCCGCGCAGCACCCCGGGCAACCCCTGATCCGGGACTGAGGCGCACCCCACCGGGGAGGGAACCCAGACCGCACCATGGCGGGGCGGGGCTCCCCCCGGGCCACCTGTGGCCCGGGGGGAGTCTGGGGTCTCCCCGTGCCTGCGGCTGGTCCCGTGGGCGAGCCAGCGGCCCTCAGCAGGCGTGCAGGTCGCGGGCCCGGGCCATGAGCAGCAGCCGCTCGTGGGCGGCGTCGCTCACCGGGTTGCTCCCTCGCCGGGTGGCCAGCTCGACCACCGCCACGAGGTCGGCTGCCCGGGCCAGGTCCAGCGCGAGTTCCGCCGGCACGCCGCGACGCGCGGCGACGGTGTCCAGCACCGCCTCGACGTACGCCGGGGAGCGCTGCTCGCGCAGCAGGTTCCCGAGGTCGGCCCACGACGACCCGGCGTGAGCGAACTCCCAGTCGAGGACACCGGTCACCACGACCTGGTCGTCACCGGTGGTGACCAGCAGGAGGTTCTTGGGGTTGAGGTCACCGTGCACCAGCACGGCGCCCGGCCCCTCCCGCGCTGCGTCCTGCAGCACGTCGTCGGCGTCGTCGGCGAGCCCGAGCACCGCATCGCGGTCCGCGGCCACCAGGTCGAGGCGCGGGACCAGCTCCGCGACGAGGTCGACGAGGGACCCGGCGTCCCACGGCGGCCCCCAGGACGCGAGGGTCAGCTGCTCGTCGACGAACCGCCCGGCGCGCGGCTGTACCGCGCCGGCCAAGCGCGCCACCACCTCCCCCAGCGCCCGACCCGCCGCGGCGAGCCCGTGCTCATCGAGCCGCGGCAGCAGCAGGTCGCCGCGCTCGCCGGGCAGGTGCTGGGTCAGCAGCAGCCCCGGCGCGCCGCCGTCCGGGTCGCCCGCGCGGGTCTCGAGGACCTCCGGCACGGGCGCGCAACCGCTCAGCACGGCCCGGCCCAGGCGCAGCACTGCCGCGTCCCGGGCCGGCGCGTCACCGTCCTCGGGCGGGTAGACCCGCACCACGGTGCGCTCCCCCGCCACCGTCCCGAGGAAGGTCCGGCCCGACCAGCCGCCCTCCAGCGGCTCCAGGTGCAGGCCGAGGGCCGTCTCCGACGGGTGGTCCGCGGCGTGGTCCGACATGCGCAGGACTCTGCCATCCGATCCGCCCGGCACGTAGCGTGCTCCCCATGGCCCGTCCCCCTGCCGCCGCGCTCGTCGACGCCGCTCTGCTGCCGTGGCGACTCACTGTCGCCGCCACCCAGACCACCCTGCAGCTCGGGAACCTCGTGGCCCCGGACGGACCGATCCGTCGCCCGGGCGGCTACGCCGACCTGGTGCTGCGGGTCATCGGCGAGCGCGGGTACGCCGAGCAGCTGGTGGACCTGCTCACCGACGAGGACGGCCCGATGCGGCTGGCCACGGTGGTGAACGAGCTCACCGCGCCGGACCGGCCGCTGGGCCGGATGCTCTCGCGGGACGGGGTGCTCGACCGGCTGCTGGCGGAGGACGGTCCGCTGACCCGGCTGCTGGCGCGCGACGGCGTGCTCGACCGGCTGCTCTCCGAGGACGGACCGCTGGACCGGCTGCTCGGCGAGGGCGGCGCGCTGGACCGGGTCGTGGCCGAGGAGGGCGTGCTCGAGCAGCTGCTGAAGGCCGGTGGTCCCGTGGACCGGCTCACCCAGCCCGGCGGGCTGCTCGAGCTGGTGCTGCGCCCCGGCGGCCTGGCCGACCGGATGCTGGAGGACGACGGGTTCGTGGAGCGGCTGCTCGCCGACGGCGGGACCCTGGACCAGCTGGTGGCCCTCGGCGACACCTTGGAGGCGATCCAGCCGCGGTTGGCCGAGCTCACCCAGATCGTGCCCACGCTCTCCTCCTCGGCTGACGCGCTGCACAAGGCGGTCGGACCGCTGGGCGACCTCGCCGGCCGGTTGCCGCTCAACCGCAGGCGCACGGCGCTGCCGGCGCCGGCCGGATCCCAGGCGTGAGCCTGCCGCCCGTCACCCCGGACTCCCGCGACCACCCGCCGCTGCCGCCGGTGCGGGTGGAGCGGCGGGCCGTCGACGAGGCGGAGTCCCGCGCCGCCAACGGCCCGGACTGGGACCGGTACGCCGACGACTACCAGGCCACGCACGGGGAGTTCCTCGGGGACGACGGCTTCGTCTGGGGTCCCGAGGGCCTCACCGAGGAGGCCGCGGGGATCCTCGGCGACGTGCGCGACCGGGACGTGCTCGAGGTCGGCTCCGGGGCCGGGCAGTGCTCGCGCTGGGTCCGCTCCCGCGGCGGTCGCGGGATGGGCCTGGACCTCTCGCACCGCCAGCTGCAGCACTCCCGCCGCCTCGACGAGGCCACCGGCGTGCCGGTGCCGTCGGTGCGCGCCACGGCGACGGCGCTCCCGTTCCGCGACGGCTCCTTCGACGCGGTGTTCTCCGCGTTCGGGGCGCTGCAGTTCGTCGCCGACCTCGACGACGCGGTCGCGGAGGTGGCGCGGGTGCTGCGGCCCGGCGGCCGCTTCGCCTTCTCCATCACCCACCCGACGCGGTGGATGTTCCCCGACGACCCCGGCCCCGAGGGCCTGGTCGCCTCGCAGGACTACTGGGACCGCACGCCGTACGTCGAGGTCGACGAGGCCACCGGACGGGTGTCCTACGTGGAGCACCACCGCACGCTCGGCGACTGGGTCGCGGTGCTGGCCGGGCACGGTTTCCGGATCACCGACCTGCTGGAGCCGCAGTGGCCCGAGGGGCACGAGCGGGTCTGGGGCGGCTGGTCGGGCACCCGGGGCCGGATCGGCCCGGGCACGGCCGTCTTCGGCTGCGACCTCGACGCCTGAGGCAAGCCCGGACACGGGCCCGCACGCGACCGGGGCCGCACCCGTCGTACGACAGGTGCGGCCCCGGTGAGGCGTGGCGTGCGGGTCAGCGACCGGCGGCGGCCATCTCCCGCGGGTGGTGCGCGGCGGGAGCCTGCCCGCGGCGGCGCACCAGGACCAGGCCGACCACGAGGAGGATCGGGCCGCCGATGAGCCCGACGAGCGGGATCGTGGAGGTGACCAGCGTCAGCAGCGACATGTTGTCGCGTGCGTCCGCCGCGGACTCGAGGACCTGGTCGTCGGTGAAGGCGAGCTGCAGGTCGAGGACGGGCGTGCCGTCCTGGAGCCAGCGCTGCTGGTTCTCGGTCTGGTTGAGGATCGCGCCGGTCATCGGCTCGACCCAGATCTCCTTGGAGGTGGAGTAGAAGCCGTTGGTGTCCGCAGCCACCTCGGCGGCGTTGCGGGTCACGGTGACGGAGTAGACGTAGACCTCGATGCCGTCGACCTCGTCGACGCGGTCGAACTCGGCGTCGACGGCGCGGCCCAGGGTGCCGTCCCAGTAGGGGTAGGTCTCCTGCTGGGCGTCGAAGGGCCACTTGTTGACCAGGCCCTCGTGCGGGGTGGCGTCGGCCGGGAGGTCGATCCCCTCGTTGACGGCCAGACCGGTGTGGCGGTCGGTGGCGAAGACGTCGACACCGGCGGTGATCATGTCCGCGGAGCCGTCCTCGCAGATGCGCTCGCCGCCACGGTCGATCATCACGCAGCTGGAGGAGACCCACGCGACGGTGTCGTCGGTGGAGACCTCGCTGTCGGTCTTCGTCACGCTGATCGCGTAGATCGGGTTGCGGACGAGCTCCTGGGTCTCCAGGTCGATCTTGCCCGCCTCACCGTCGAGGTAGGTCGTGGTGTTGACGTCGAGCGGCGTGCGCTCCACGACACCCGGGGCCCAGACGAGACCGAGCAACCCGGCGACGACGAGGAACCCTCCAAGGCCGATGCAGACACGGCCGATCCAGCTACGCACAATTCCCTCCCCAGAGAAGTCCGTCCCCTCCCCGAGGACGGACACGCATCTGTTCCACGCTACTGCACCGCGCGGGATTTCGTGGCATCCGCCACAAGTCCGCAGATCCTCCGGCGCGCCGCTGTGCCACACTCGCGCCGTGCTGACGGAGGACTCGGAGAGCCCGCGGGAGGGCGCGGGAGGCCCCGACGACGCAGCGGTCGGGCCCGCAGAGGGGTCCCGCACCGCGGAGACGGTCTGGATCGTCGGCCTGCTGCTGGTGGCGCTCCACACCGCCGGACGTGCCTGGGCGCTCTACGGCTCGTGGTTCTACACCGACGACCACCGCCTGGCCCGCGACGCCCTCGCGACGACGTCCCCGCTGGACCTCCTCGAGCCCTTCGACTCCCAGCTGATGCCCCTGGGGCGGGCCCTGGTGTGGCTGGCGACGGCGTCGGGCCAGGAGAGCTGGGCCGTGGCCGCGACCGGCACGGTCGTGACCTCGGCACTGGCCGGCGCGGCCTGCCTGGTCGCCCTCGTGACGCTCTTCGGTGCCCGACCGGCGGTGCTGGCGCTCCTGGGCGTCTACCTCACCTCCGTCCTGGTGCTGCCCGCGACGATGTGGTGGGCGGCCGCGCTCAACCAGGTGCCGCTGCAGGCGGTGATGTGGGCCTGCGTCGCGACCTGGGTGACCTACCTGCGCACCGGCCGCCTGCGCTGGCTCGCGGCCACCGGAGGGCTGCTGGTGCTCGGCTTCGCGGCGTACGTCAAGACGGCGCTGGTGCTGCTGGTGCTCGCGGCGCTGCTGCTCGGCTGGTTCGTCGAGGGCGGGCCGGTGCGCCGGGTGCGGCAGGCCTTGCGCCGCGCCTGGCCGGCCGCGCTGGCGCTGGGCGCGCTCGCCGCGGCGTACGCCGCCTACTACTCCGCCCGGGTCTCGCAACCCTTCGACGACGGCGGCGACTCCGTCGCGTGGGACCTGGCCCGGGAGATGCTGCTGACCTCGCTGCCGACCGGGCTGCTGGGCGGACCGTGGCGCTGGGCCACCGCCAATCCCCCGGTCAGCACCGCCGACCCGCCGCTGGCCGCCGTGGTCGCGAGCTGGGCGGCCCTGGTGCTGCTCGTCGTCGCGCTGGCGCGCCTGCGCGTGCGCACGGGCCGGGCGTGGGTGCTGCTCGGCGGCTACGTCCTCGTCGCCTACCTCCTGGTGCTCACCAGTCGGGCGCAGATCGTCGGTGGCGTCATCGGCACCGAGCTGCGCTACCTCACCGACGTGCTGCCCGTGGCGGTGCTGTGCCTGGGCCTGGCGACCCTCGAGGTGCGCGGGGCTCCCGGTTCCAGTGCCCCACGGCCCGGGACGCAGGACGGCCGGCTCGCGCGGACCGGGCGACCGCTCGCCCTGGTCCTGGCGGCGGTGGTGGCCCTGGGCGGCATCGGCTCCTCGTGGCGCTACGTCGCCACCTGGCACGAGGACAACCCGGGTCGCGACTACCTCACGACCGCGCAGTTGGACCTGGCCGGCGAGGGGGCGACCGATCTGGTGGACCAGGTCGTCCCGTCCTCGGTGATGGCCGGGTTCGTCTTCCCGAGCAACACCACGCCGTACCTCCTGCCGCTGCTCGTCGACAACGCACGCTTCCCCGAGGCCAGCGCGGAGCTGCACCTGCTGGACGAGGACGGTTCGGTCGTGCGGGCGCAGGTCGACCCCGTCACCACCAGCGAACCGGGCCCGGAGGAGTCCTGCGGCTGGCGCATCCGCCAGTCCCCGCGCGCGATCCCGCTCGAGCAGGGCACCATCGACCTCGTGTGGTGGCTGCGGATCGGCTACCTGTCATCGTTCGACGGCGAGGTGGAGGTGGTCGTGGCCGACTCGGAGCCCGTGCTCGCGCCCGTCACCCAGGGCCTGGGCGAGGTGCTCGTGCGCGTCGAGGGGGCCTTCGACGCAGTGGAGCTCGGGGGCCTGCCCGCGGGTCAGACGCTCTGCGTCGACGAGATCGAGGTCGGCGAGCTGGAGGAGGACCGGTGACCGTCGCCCCGCCCGAGGTCGTGGACGAGACCTTCCCGCACGTCGACGCACTGCGCGCCGTGGGGGCGCTGGCGGTGCTGACCACGCACGTGGGGTTCTGGTCGGCCAGCTACCAGCGCGACGGCACCGTGGGCGCACTGATCGCCCGACTCGACGTCGGTGTCGCGCTCTTCTTCGTGCTCAGCGGCTTCCTGCTCTCCCGCGGGTGGCTGGTGCGGGCCCTCGCGGGACGCCCGGCTCCAGCGACGGGGCACTACCTGTGGAAGCGCGCGCTGCGCATCCTGCCGGTGTACGTCGTGACCGCGACCCTCGCGCTGGCGCTCATCGACGCCAACGCCGAGCTCGGCTGGGGCGACCGCGTGGCGACCTACCTCCTGGCCTCGACGCTGGTCGACCCCACCTTCCCCGCAGGACTCACGCACATGTGGAGCCTCGCGGTCGAGCTGCACTTCTACCTGCTGCTGCCGCTGCTGATGCTCGTGGCCGTGGGGCGGCGGCTGCGCCCTGCCAGGCTGCTGGCAGCCCTGGGCGTGCTGGTGGTCGTCTCGGTGTGGTGGCACCTCGACGGGGCCGCCCGGGTCGGCGGCGACCGGATGATGGCCACGCCGCAGTGGCTGCCGGGCTACCTCGACTGGTTCGCGGTCGGGATCGGCCTGGCCCTGGCCTCGGTGCTGCACCGCGCCGGCCGCGGCGGGCGGGTCGTCGCCGGGCTGCGCACGCTGGCGGCCCAGCCGGGCGTGTGCTGGCTGCTGGCACTCGGGCTGCTGCTGGTCTGCACGACTCCCCTGGCCGGCCCGCTGGTGCTCGCTCCCGCCACGGACGCCGAGGCCCTGACCAAGAACCTGCTGTACGCCGCCATCGGCGGCCTGGTCGTGCTGCCTGCGGCGCTGCGCGACCCTCCCGCGGAGCCGGCCGTCTTCGACCGGATCCTGCTGCACCCGGCGGCGCGGCACCTGGGCCACACGTCGTACGGGCTGTTCTGCCTGCACGTGCCGGTGCTGCACCTGGTGGTGGCCCTGACCGCGTGGGACGTCTTCACCGCCCCCTTCTGGCCGCTGTGGCTGCTGACCACCGCGGTGAGCCTTCTGGCCGCGGAGCTGGCCTACCGGCTGGTCGAGCGGCCGGCGCTGCGCCTGAAGGGGCGCCACCCGCTCAGCCGCCGCCGGCCCGGGTCACCCGCCAGCACCAGCGCCCCGACCAGCGGCACCAGCACGAGGTAGGACGGCCAGGCGAGGGTGCCGGCCCAGCCGTCGGGGTCGGCCCACGGCCGCACGGCGTACGCCGCACCGACCGCCACGAGCGGGGACGCCAGCACCCACGGTGCTGCGTCGCGCGCGCGGCGGGCCAGCAGCAGCGCCAGCGGGGCGGTGAGCGCGGCGACCACGGCGCCCGTGGTGCCGGCGAGCAGCCCGGCGGCGACGAGCGCGGTACCTACCGCGACCGCTGGTCCGTGGCGGCGCGCGCGCAGGGCCGGCGGACCGTCGCGCTGGCCATCGAGCTGGTTGTCTGCTTGGCGGCGGCGCAGCGTGAGCAGCGTGCCCAGGAGGAGCCCTAGGAGGGCCAGGCCGCCCAGCAGCAGGCCGAGGCGGTAGGGGGTGTCGGGGCTGAAGGTCGCGACCACGGTGCGCTCGGCGTCGGCGCCCGGCGCGGCGTCGGCGGGCGGCGGGACCAGCCACGCCTGCTGCCAGCCGTCGACGGTGAGCGGCTCCAGGGTGCCGTCGAGCCGCGCGGTCCAGCCGGGGTTGGTGTTCTCCCGCGAGACCAGGACCCCGCCGGCGCCCGACGGCAGCTCGAAGGTCCGACGCGCGTCCTCGGCACGGCCCGAGAGCGCGACCGGCTCCGGTCCCGACGGCAGGGCGCCCAGCACCACGGAGGTCGCCTCGACGGCGTCGCTGTCGCGCAGCCGGACCCGGGTGGTGCCCGCGGGCAGCGTGACGGTGCGGTCGTCGCGGGCCTCGGTGCCGCACGGGAGCAGGTCCACCTCCTGGCCGCGCAGCAGCTGTGCCGGTGAGGCGAGGACCCGCGTGCGCAGCTCCCGGTCCGCGACCTCGAGGTCGGGCCCGGTGCCGCAGGCGTAGCGCTGGGTCTCGAAGGACGGCTTGAGCGGCTCGAACGGCACGCCGCGCAGTCGCAGCTCTCCGATGCCCGCGCCCACCGGGCGGCCCTGGCCGTCGAAGCCGAGGTCACGTGTCGGCTCGGTGTCGAGCACCTGGATCGTCAGCCGGTCGGTGACGACCCCCGCCGCCAGCTCGGTGCGGCCCTCGTCGAGGGCCACCACGCGGGTCCCGCCGGGCCAGGTCAGGCGCACCCGGGACGGTCGGGCCGCCGCGGTGTCGGGGTCCAGGCGCACCCGCAGCGCGGTGACGTCGCGCTCCTCCAGCCACGAGACGTCCAGGGTCGGGAACGGGTCCTCGGCGTCGGCGATCCAGGTGGTCCCCGGGTCGCCGTCGATGGCGGCGAGCGCACCGGCGCGCGGGTCCTCGACGGCCGTGCTGGAGGCGCGCGCCGCGATGGCGCGACCCTCCACCACCAGGGCGTCGAGCGCGGGGCCGGGTCGCGGTCGCCCGCGCAGCGCCACCTCGTCGTACGACGCCGGGCCGGCGAGCGTGACCAGCCGGTCGATCCCGCCGGGCTCCTCGTCGGCGACGGCCTCGCGCGCGGCGCACCGCACCTCCTGCCGCGTGCGCCGCAGGTCCCCCACGACGACGCAGCCGGACCGGGCGTCCCGGTCGGCCCGCAGCGCGATGGCGTCGGGCTGGTCCCACACGGCCAGCCACTCCTCGGGCAGGGTGGGCAGCGCCCAGGGGCGGGAGACCGTGACCCCGGGGAGGTCGACCTCGGCCAGCGACAGCGGCCGGTCGTCGACGACCCCCTCCACGCGCAGCCGGGTCGTGCTGCCGGGGTCGAGGGCGACGGTGCGGGTCTGGCCCGGTCCGAGCGGCAGCTCCTGGGTGGTGCCGGCGTCCGTGACGACCCGGATGCGCTGGTCCTCGGCGGCGTCCGGGCCGCCGGTCACCTGCACGGAGGTCAGGCTGCGGGCGGAGTCCAGCCGCACCTCCCACCACGCCTGGCCGGCCGCGAGCCGCGCGGTGCGCCACGCGGTGGCAGGGTCGCCGTCGAGAGCGGCCCACGGGTGCTCGCCACGACGCACGGGACCGAAGGCGTCGGCGAAGGCGCCCGCCGAGGAGGCGTCGACCGAGGCCACGCCCTCGAGCACCGCGCGGGTCGACCACCGGTCGTGGTCCTGCGTCTCGTCGCCGAGCAGGTAGTCGCGGGTCGGGTTGCCGTTGCGGCGGGGCTCGGACCCGGTGAGCACCGCGGAGTCACCGTCGTGGATGCGGGCGAAAGCGTGCTCGCGCAGCCGCAGCCCGTCGGTGAGGACGAGCGGGCCGAGGGCGGCGCGCAGGTCGGCGGCCTGCTCCCCCGCCAGGTCCTCCGGCAGGTCGACGGCGAGCACCGACGGCCGCTCGTCGAGGACGTCGAGGTCGCCCAGGTCGGCGAGGTCCTCGGGCCCGCCCACGACCACGGGCAGGTCCTCGGCAAGGACGGCCCGGTCGGCGCCGTCGACCTCCCAGACCTCCACCGCGCGGTAGCGCGCCTGCCAGCCACCGCCGACCACGACCCGGTCGCCGTCGACGCCCTCGAGCCGGGCCTCGCCGCCGAGCACCGGCCCGAAGGCCTCGGCGATCGCGAGCCCCGGCGAGTCCTGGAGCGCCTGGCGCACGAGGAGCGGGTCCGGGACGTCGTCGGCACGGGCGAGGTCGTTGCGCACGACGAGGTAGCGCACGCCGGCCCGGGCCAGCGCCTGCGCGAGCCCCGCGGACCCGCGGCCCTCGGCGAGCCGCCGCTCGACGGCATCCAGCGTCCGCACGCCCCCGGCCGGGACCAGGGGCACCACGTTGCGCACGGCCCACCGGGAGTCGGCCAGCCACTGCGCGGGCTCGTCGTCGGGAGAGCCCCACTGGTAGCGGGCGAAGGTCGACCCCGGCACCAGCAGCGCGGTGGCGTCGCCGTCCTCGACAGCCCGCTCCTCCAGCCACCTGGTGGCGGCGCCCCAGTAGCCCGGGACGGCCACCACCGGCTGGGCCGGGGCGATCCGGCCGACCAGGGCGGGCACGGCACCCGCGGCGACGACGGCGACCGCCGTGGCGGTGAGCACCCAGCGGTTGACCCGCTCCGCGCGCGGGGCCGTGGCCCCGGCGGCACCGGCCCGGGCGCGCAGCGCGTCGACGACGTACGCCAGGCCGACGACCAGCGGGAGCCGCACCACGGGGTCGAACTTGTGGACGTTGCGGATCGGGGACAGCGCCCCGTCGAGCAGCTCCTGCAGCGTCGCGGCGCCCCACCCGGCCACGGAGCCCTGGTGGCCCAGCGTCACCAGCAGCAGCCCGAGCAGCAACCCCCGCACGAGGAACGCGCGGTGGGGGTTGCTCCGCAGCATCAGGCCGGCGCACCCGAGGAGGAGCAGCACGGCGGCGTCGAGCGCGAGGTACGGCGTGGTGAGCAGGTCACGCCCAGCGCGGGAGGTGGTGTCGACGTAGGCGACCCAGTTGGAGGTGCCGCGCAGCGCGTCGGCCAGCGTCGTGGGGAACGTGGTGACCGAGGCGGTCTCGATCCACTGCAGGAACGGCGGGCTGTAGGCGCCCATGAGGACCAGCGGCACCAGCCACCACAGCGTGCCGACGAGGGTGAAGACCGGCCACCAGAGCACGAGCGCGCGACGGCGCGGGCCGGGCGTGCGGGTCAGGAGCCAGACCACGCCCAGCGGGATGACGGCGAAGGCGGCCGCGGCGTTGATGCCGCCCACCAGCGCGACCGCGAGCCCGGCGCCGGCGGCCGCGCGCCGCGGGCTCCCCCGCTCCGAGCCGACCACCAGCGGCAGCAGCACCCACGGGGCCAGTGCCATCGGCCAGCTCTCGCTGGAGATGGGGCCCAGGGTGGTGAGCATCCGCGGCGACAGCGCGTAGGCCGCCCCGGCGAGCAGGCAGGCCAGGTCGCTGCGCACCCCGAGGGCCCGCACCAGGCGCGCGGCGCCGGCGAAGGCGACGGCCAGCACGAGTCCCCACCACAGCCGCTGGACGACCCAGCCGGGGAGGCCGGCCAGGACGCCGGCGAGGAAGAACGGCCCGGTCGGGAAGAGGTAGCCGTAGGCCTGGTTCTGCAGCTGGCCGAGGGCCCCCTCGCCGTCCCACAGGTGCAGGGCACGCTGGAGGAAGTCGGCAGGGGCCGCGACGAGGTCGAACTTGGTGTCCGCGACGAGGTAGCCGGGGTCCTGGGTGAAGGCCAGTCCCACCAGCAGGCCGCAGCCGGCCAGCAGGCGGAGGGTGAAGCGGTTCATCGCTTGCGCAGGACCAGGACGAGGTTCCAGGTGACGAGCTCGCGCACGACGGGGACGCGCAGCAACCAGCGGCTCCACCACGGGTTGTAGCGCGGGGTCAGGTGCACGACGTCGACGGTGCCCGCCGCCTGCTGCTCGCGGGCCCAGCGCAGACCGGCCGCCACCGTCACGGCGAACAGCGACTCGCCGAACCGGTTCTTCGGCTCGTGGCCGTGCGTGCGGGCGTAGCGGCGCCGGGCCCGCATGCCGCCGAGGAAGTGCCACGGCGCGGTCTCGTGGCCGCCCCAGGGTCCGAACCACACGGTGTAGCTGATGAAGACCAGGCCGCCCGGTCGGGTCGCGCGGACCATCTCGGCAGCCATCGTCCAGGGCTCGGGCACGTGCTCGAGCACGTTGGAGGAGTAGCAGACGTCGACGCTGCCGCTGCGGACGGGCAGCTGCATCCCGCTGCCGACGACGGTGCCGGCGGCGATGTCGCCGAGACCGGACAGCTCGCCGACGTCGGAGTCGAGCGCGAGGTAGGTCGCGCCGCGCTCCCGGAAGGCGTCGCGGAAGAAGCCGGGACCGCCACCGACGTCGAAGACCAGCCGCCCCTCGAGCGGCTCGTAGTGCTCGACCTGGGCGGCGGAGTCCTGGGCCAGCGCGGTGTAGAACCGGGCGGGGTCAGGCTGCTCGTGGCGGAACTCCCGCAGCAGGTGCACCGAGCGCCGCAGCGTCGCGCGGAAGGGTTCTGCGGACGCGGCTGGCACGCCCCGGACCATATATGGTCGCCCGGATGGACGAGGGGTCGCTGGAGGGTCGGCACGTCGTCTTCCTGAGCTGGCGCGACACCGCCAACCCGGAGGGCGGCGGCGCTGAGCGCTACCTCGAGAAGATGGCCGACGGCCTGGTCGAGCGCGGCTGCACCGTCACGATCTTCTGTGCCGCCCACGCCGCGGCCCCGCCCGAGGAGGTCCGCCACGGCATCCGCTTCGTGCGTCGCGGCGGCAAGCTCTCGGTGTACGCCGCCGGCATGCGGGCCCTGCGCCGCGGGGACCTCGACGGGCCGCACGGTCGGGTCGACCTCGTCGTCGACGTGCAGAACGGGCTGCCGTTCTTCTCCCGGCTGGTCACCCGCGCCGCGCTGGTGGTGCTGGTCCACCACGTGCACCGCGAGCAGTGGCCGGTCGTCTACCCCGGCCTCACCGGCCGGGTCGGCTGGTGGATCGAGCGCTGGTTGGCGCCGCGGCTCTACCGCCACGAGCAGTACGTCGCGGTCTCGCGCGCCACGCGGGCCGAGCTGGTCGAGCTCGGAGTCGACGCGCACCGGATCGCGGTCGTGCACAACGGCACCGACCCCTACCAGGCGGTCGACCCGGGCAAGAGCCCGACGCCGATGGTCGCGGTCGTCGGTCGTCTCGTGCCCCACAAGCAGGTCGAGCACGCCGTGGACGCGGTCGTGGCCCTGCGCGAGGAGGTCCCGGGGCTGACCCTGCACGTGGTCGGGTCGGGCTGGTGGGAGGCCGAGCTGGCGTCGTACGTCGCGGGGAGGGGGGCCTCGGACTGCGTCGTCCTGGAGGGCCACGTCAGCGAGGAGCACAAGCACGAGGTCTACGAGCGGGCCTGGGTGCTGGCACTGCCCTCGCTCAAGGAGGGGTGGGGCCTGGTCATCGGCGAGGCGGGCATGCACGGCACCCCGGCCGTCGCCTACCGCGCGGCCGGCGGCACCCAGGAGTCGATCGAGGACGGGCACTCCGGCCTGCTGGTCGACAGCCAGGCCGACTTCACCGAGGCGCTGCGCCGGGTGCTGACCGACGAGCTCCTGCGCCGACGGCTCTCGGCCGGGGCCCTCGAGGTGAGTCACCGCTTCACCTGGACCCAGAGCCAGCTCTCCTTCGCCTCGGTCGTCGCCGCGCGGCTGGAGGGGCGCATCACCGACGCCGACGACCCGGGCGCCACCCGGCCGTGGGGCCGTCCGCGGCGCGCGTAGCGCTCGTGCCCCACGAGGTCACGAGCCCCCGCGGTCGGCACGGCCCTTACGGGAACACCACGAGGCCGACAGCTCGAGGGCTGCCGGCCTGATGCGGTGGTGCTACGGCGCTACTGCGTGGCGCCGTACTGCACGACGGGTGCGTTGACGTTCGCCGGGGAGTCCCCCTGCGGGCTCGTCTGCGACGACACGACGCCGACCACGGTCACTGCTGCGACCGCTCCGCCGACGATCATCGCCGCCACGGTGCCAAGAATGGTTCCCACGTTATTGACCCTCCCTCAAAGGTAGGAAAACCGTAGCAGTCCGCCGGGCTATCCGGACAAATTCCGGCGCATCGGGTGCGTGGCCCCACGAGATCCGCCGGTCCCACGGCGCCGACGCACCAGGGCGAGGACGAGACCGGCGGCCGCGACTGCGAGGTACGCCGCCCAGGCGAGGCCCATGGCGGCGACCCACCCGGTCGGGATGCTGCGCGGCTCGGCCTCGGGCAGGACCAGCACCCGCAGCCGCTCGTCGGCCCACACCTGCTCCCCTGCCACCTCGGCCCGCAGCCCGGGCGCCATGAGGTCCTCGGCGACCGCGGCGATGCCCAGCCGGCCCAGGGCGACGGCGCGGGCGGCCGGGTCCGGCTCGGCGAGCGCGACCCGCGCGTCGCGCACCCGCGGGTCCTCGCCGGCGACGGTCACGTCGTCGACGACGAGGTCGTCGGAGGCGACCGGGACCGGGACGAGCACGCGCGGGAGCGGGTCGAGGACCGGGCGTCCGTTGTTCCAGTCCGGCGCGCGGTAGCTGGACAGCGGGAGCACCAGCACGTCCCCGTCGGGCGCCGCCTCCTCGAGCGCCGCGCGCGCACCGGCGTACGACGAGGGGTACTCGACGGCGTCGAGCCGCCCCGCGACCCCGAGCGCGGCGTCCGGCAGCACCGTCACCGGCCACAGCACCAGCACCCCGAGCAGCGCGACCACGGCCGGGGCGGGCAGCCGCACCGTGCCCAGTCGACGGGCCGCCTCGTCCACCGCGAGGGCGACGAGCAGCACCAGCAGCGGGACGCACAGGAGCAGCAGGCGCGCACCGTCGCGCAGCACCCCGGCGCCAGGCAGCACCTCCGCGAGGTCACCCACCGCCCCGGGTGCGGCCCAGGTCAGCACCGCGAGGCCCCAGCCGACCAGCCAGAGCACCGCGAGCGGTCGCGCGAGGGCCCGCGCCGGCGTGCCCGGCCTCCGCCGCAGCGACGCCAGTCCGACCGCGGCCAGCACCAGCAGCACGAGGAGCCCGGCGACCGCCAGCACCCCCTCGCGACTGTCCGGTACGACCGCGGCGTTCCAGACCCCACCGAGGGAGAGCGCGGCCAGCGGCGCCGGCAGCACCCCCTCGTCAGACAGCGCGAAGAGCGCAGCGCCCTCGCCGTCGGTGACGGCGGCGCCCGCGTGCAGCAGCCCGGAGACCAACCACGGCGCCTGCGCCGCGAGGGCCAGCACCGCGGCCGCGAGCACCCGACGCACCGGCGCGCGGCCGGCGACCAACACCACGAGGAGGGCGAACGAGGTCGCGAGCCCGGCGCTCACGCTCAGGCTCCCCAGCGGGACCAGGAGCAGCAGCCACGCCGGGCAACGACCCTCCACCCGCCAGCGCGAGGCGCCGTGCAGCACCCACGGCAGCGCGGCGTAGGCCACGAGCACCGGCCAGTGCCCCAGGACCAGCCGCTCCACGACGTACGGGTTCCACTGCCACAGGGTCAGCCCCGCCAGCCGCGCGGGGAGCCCGAGGTCGAGCGGGACGAGCAGCCTGTCGACCCCCAGTCCCCCGACGACGAGTGCCGCGAGCAGCACCAGGTCCTGGAGCAGCGCCCCGGGCAGCACCTCGTCGAGCACCGCGACCACCGCGTCGCTGGGCACCGCGCGAGGCAGGCCGGTGCCGACTCCGAGCACGTCGGCGCGCAGGACCAGGTCCGGGACCCACACCATGTCGAAGGACAGGACGTAGCCCGGTCCCAGAGCCGGGCCGAGCAGCAGCACCGCGAGCAGCGAGGACCACGCCGCCGGGACGGCCCGCACCCACCGGGGAGGCGGGTCGGGCGGCGTCACCCCCAGAGCAAAGCACGCCCGCGGCCCCGGCGAGGCCCCGCCTCACCTACGCTCGACGGGTGACGACCACCGCAGCGCAGGCCTCGGGCGCCTCGGGCGGGCAGCACGGCCAGCCCCGGCTGCCCCCGCTGCGCGACCTCCTGCGCAGCAGCGCCGGCATCGCGATCGCCATGGCGGTCATGAACGTCGCGACGTACGCGTTCCAGATGATCGCCGCACGCCTGCTCGGCCCCACCCAGTACGGCGCGGTCGCCTCGCTCATGGCGCTGCTCATGGTCGTGGCGGTGCTGCAGCTCGGCCTCCAGGCCACCGGGGCGCGCCGGATCTCCGCCGAGCCCGAGCACGTCGGCCAGATCGAGCGGATGGTCCTGCGCGTCACCTACCGCGCGGCTCTGGGGCTGGGCCTGCTCATGCTGGTCCTCTCCCCCGTCGTGCACACGGTGCTGCGCCTGGACAGCATCGTCCCAGCGGTGCTGCTCGCCGTCTCGGCGGTCCCGCTGACGATCATGGGCGGGCAGTCCGGGGTGCTGCAGGGCGAGCGCCGGTGGTTCTCCCTGGCCGGGGTCTACCTCGCGATGGGCCTGGCCCGCGTCGTGGTCGGCACCGCCTGCATCGTGGTCTCCCCCACCGAGTCCGCGGCGATGCTCGGCGTCATGCTCGCGATGTTCGCCCCCGCCCTCGTCGGCTGGCTGGCCCTGCGCCGCCCGGGGCTGCACGCCCGCGACGCCGACCGGCACAGCGCGGAGCACACCGGCCGGCTCGTCGTGCGCGAGACCGGGGCCGCGTCGCTGGCCCTGCTCGCCTTCTTCGTGCTCTCCAACCTCGACATCGTCGTGGCGCGCAACGTCCTCGACGACCGTGAGGCGGGCCTCTACGCCGCCGGCCTGATCCTGACCAAGGCCGTGCTGTTCCTCCCGCAGTTCGTGGTCGTCGTCGCCTTCCCCGCGATGTCCACCCCGGCGCAGCGCCGCCGCGCGCTGCTGCGCAGCCTCACGCTCGTGGCGCTGCTCGGCGTCTTCTGCACCCTCGCGGCGTGGCTGCTCAGCGGAGTCGCGATGGTCTTCGTCGGCGGCGCGGAGTACGCCGACGTCGAGTCGCGGCTGTGGGTCTTCGCGGTCCTCGGCACCCTGCTGGCGATGCTGCAGCTGCTGGTCTACTCGGTGCTGGCCCGGCGCGGCACCCGCACGACGTACCTCGTGTGGCTGGCGGTGGTGGCGCTCGTGGTCCTCAGCAGCCAGGCCGCGCACCTCGGCAGCCTGGCCGCGATCGTCGTCGCGGTCGACGGGGCGCTCTTCCTCGCGCTGCTGCTGATCAGTCTCTGGCGGCTCAAGGAGCCGGTGCCGGTCGAAGCCTGAGGTCTGCAGGACGTCTCCGGACATCGACCGGGTCTCGACACGCGCGTCGCGTCCTCGCTAGTGCGCCGCCTCGTGCCAGGAGCGGCCGGTGCCGACCGAGACGTCCAGCGGCACGAGGAGGTCGGCGGCACCACCCATGTGCTGGCGCACCAGGGCCTCGAGCCGCTCGCCCTCGCCGGTGGCCACCTCGAGCACGAGCTCGTCGTGGACCTGCAGCAGCATGCGCGAGCGCAGGCCCTCGGCGGCGATGCCGTCCTGGAGGTCGAGCATGGCGACCTTGATCAGGTCGGCGGCCGAGCCCTGGATGGGGGCGTTGAGCGCCATCCGCTCCGCGATCTCGCGGCGCTGGCGGTTGTCGCTGGTCAGGTCGGGCAGGTAGCGGCGGCGCCCGCGCAGGGTCTCGGTGAACCCGGTGCGCCGCGCCTCGTCGACCACCCCGGCGAGGTAGTCGCGCACCCCGCCGAAGGTCTCGAAGTACTCGTCCATCAGCCCGCGCGCCTCGCCCGGCTCGATCCCGAGCTGCTGGCCCAGGCCGAACGCCGACAGGCCGTAGGCCAGGCCGTAGTTCATCGCCTTGATCTTGGCCCGCTGCTCCACCGAGACCTGGTCGGCCGGCACGTCGAAGACGCGCGCGGCCGTGATGGAGTGGAAGTCCTGGCCCGAGCGGAAGGCCTCGATCAGCAGGGCGTCCTCGGAGAGGTGGGCCATGATGCGCATCTCGATCTGGCTGTAGTCGGCCGTCATCAGCGACTCGTAGCCCTCGCCGACGACGAAGGCCTCGCGGATGCGCCGCCCCTCCTCGGTGCGGATCGGGATGTTCTGCAGGTTCGGGTCGGTGCTGGAGAGCCGGCCCGTGGCCGCGATCGTCTGGTTGAACGTCGTGTGGATCCGGCCGTCGGGCGCCACGGTCTTGAGCAGGCCCTCGATGGTCTGGCGCAGCCGGATGACGTCGCGGTGCCGCAGCAGGTGCAGCAGGAACGGGTGCTCGGTCTTGACGTAGAGCGCCTGCAGGGCGTCGGCGTCGGTGGTGTAGCCGGTCTTGGTGCGCTTGGTCTTCGGCATGTCCAGCTCGTCGAAGAGCACCACCTGCAGCTGCTTGGGCGAGCCGAGGTTGATCTCCTTGCCGATGACGGCGTACGCCTCCTCGGCCGCCTGGCGCACCTCGGTGGAGAAGTGCGCCTCCAACGACTCCAGGTGGTCGGTGTCGACCGCGATGCCGACCGTCTCCATCGTGGCGAGCAGGTGCACCAGCGGCAGCTCGACGCGGGCCATCAGCTCGGTGCCGCCGTGCTCCTCGACCGCGGTGTCGAGCGCCTCGGCCAGGTCGAGGACCGCGCGGGCGTTGAGCATCGCGGTCTCCGCGGCGCCGGAGGTCTCGTCGGAGTCGAGGGTGTCGAGGCTCAGCTGCCCGTCGTCGGCGACCCCCTGGCGCAGCTCGCGCTTGAGGTAACGCAGCGTGAGGTCGGCCAGGTCGTAGGAGCGCTGGTCGGGCCGCACGAGGTAGGCCGCCAGCGCGGTGTCGCTCTGCAGGCCCGCCAGCGGCCAGCCGCGTGCGGCCAGCGCGAGCATCGGGCCCTTCGCGTCGTGCAGGACCTTCGGTGCGGAGGCGTCGGCGAGCCACGCGGCGACGGCCGCGTCGTCGCCCACGGTGAGCTCGGCAGCGTCGAACCAGGCCGCCGACCCGTCGTCGGTGGCCAGGGCCAGCGACCAGACCTCGCCGGTCCCGGCGCGCCAGGTGCCCTGGACGCTCACACCGGTGCGGGCGCGGGCGTGCTCCGCCAGCCAGGGGGCGACCTCGTCGCCGCCCAGCCGGGTGCCGGCCAGCTCGAAGCCGGAGTCGTCGATCTCCTCCTCCGAGGTCAGGGTCTCGAAGAGCCGGTCGCGCAGCACCCGGAACTCCAGGCCGTCGAAGAGCTGGTGCACGGCCTGCCGGTCCCACGGCCGCAGGGCCAGGTCCCGCGGGTGCAGCTCGAGGTCGAGGTCGCGCACCAGGGCGTTGAGCCGGCGGTTGCGCATGACGTCGCCGAGGTGCTCGCGCAGCGCTTCGCCCTTCTTGCCGGTGATCTTGTCGGCGTTGTCGATCACGCCGTCCAGCCCGTCGTACGTCGTCAGCCACCGCGCCGCGAAGCCCTGGCCCACCCCGGGCACCCCGGGCAGGTTGTCGGAGGTCTCGCCCACGATGGCGGCCAGCTCGGGGTAGCGGTGCGGGGGGACGCCGTACTTCTCCTCCACCGCGGCCGGGGTCATCCGCGCCAGGTCGGAGACGCCGCGCATGGGGTAGAGCACCGTGGAGCGGTCGGTGACCAGCTGCAGGGAGTCGCGGTCGCCGGTGAGGATGAGGACGTCCATGTCCTCCTCCGCCAGCGCCTCGGTCACCAGCGTCGCGATGATGTCGTCGGCCTCGTAGCCGTCCTTCTTCAGGAACGGGATGTTGAGCGCGTCCAGGACCTCCTCGATGAGCGGCAGCTGGCTGGAGAACTCCGTGGGCGTCTTGTTCCGCTTCGCCTTGTACTCGGAGTACTCCTGCAGCCGGAAGGTCTGGCGGGAGACGTCGAAGGCGACCGCCACGTGGGTCGGCTGCTCGTCGCGCAGCACGTTGATGAGCATCGAGGTGAAGCCGTAGACGGCGTTGGTGTGCTGCCCCGTCGTGGTGGAGAAGTTCTCCACCGGCAGCGCGAAGAACGCGCGGTAGGCCAGCGAGTGGCCGTCGAGGAGCAGGAGCCGGGGGCGGGACGTCGTCTCGGGCACCGGTCCAACCTAGTCGCCACCTCCGACACCGCGAGACACCCTGGTCCCACCCTGACCGGGAGGCGCTCGGCGGCGGGGCTACGTTGTGCGCATGAGCGAGAGCATCGAGGAGTACCTCGCCTCCCTGCCCCACGGCATGGGTGGCCTGAACGAGAAGCTCGGTGTCGAGCTCGTGGAGGTCAGCCCGGAGCGGATCGTGGCCACGATGCCCGTGGAGGGCAACACCCAGCCCTACGGCCTGCTCCACGGCGGCGCCTCGATCGCGCTCGCCGAGTCGCTGGGCTCGATCGGCTCGGCCATCCACGCCCACCCCGACCGGGTCGCCGTCGGCGTCGACATCAACGCCACCCACCACCGCTCCGCGACCTCGGGCATCGTGACCGGGACCGCGACGCCGGCCCACCTCGGCCGCACGAGCGCCACCTGGGAGATCGTCGTGACCGACGAGCGGGGCAAGCGGCTGTGCACCAGCCGCATCACCTGCGCGCTCGTCCCCAAGGAGAAGGTCGGGATGTAGCCGGTCCGGCGGCTGCTCGCAGCGCCGGTCCTGCCGGTCGCCTAGTCCTGCTGCTCGGCCTGCTGGCGGCGCAGCGAGCGTCGGGCGGCCAGCAGCTGCACCCGCGCGCGGTCGCGGTGGCGCTCCATCGGCGGGCGCTGCGCCTCGACCTTGCTGCGCACCACGTGGGTGGGCGCCACGCGCAGCACCGCGTGCGGCCCGAGGCCCAAGCGGGCCATGAAGCGGTTGGCGTCGCGCGAGCCGGCCTGGGCCCCGGTCGCGACGTGGGCCACGCCCAGCTCCTCGGCGTACGCCACGGCGCCCTCGACGAGCATCCGGCCGACACCACGGCGACGGAACTCCGGCAGCACGTGCGGGGACACGGCCTGGACGACCGGCTCGAGGTTGAGCGGGGTGAGGGTCGTGACCCGGAGCAGGACGGCACCCGCAGGGACGCCGTCGACCTCCGCGACCAGGATCCGCTGCTCCGCGGAGTCCAGGGAGTCCTTGATGACCAGCTCCAGGTCGTTGACCTGCTCCTGCCGGTCGCCGCGCCGCAGGGCGTCGGCCCAGACCTCGGCGAGGAAGAGCGCGTCCTCGACCTCGGCGCCGCGCAGCTGCACCAGAGGACGACTCATGCAGCACCTGCCTTGCCGGGAGAGCGGGGGAAGCCGGGGGACCGCCCAAGATTACGCTCGGTCCCGGCCTGCGCGACACCGGGCCAGTCCGGTCTTTACCTCCAGGAGCAGATGTGGTCGTCGGAACCGGCACGTTGGTCAACGTGGTCACCGTGCTGCTGGGCTGCGGGATCGGGGTGCTGCTGGGCAACCGCCTGCCGGTGCGGACCCGGGACCTCGTCACCGACGGCCTCGGCCTGGTCACCCTCCTCATCGCCGCCACCTCGGCGATGGCCGTCCTCTCCCCCGACCTCTCCGGCGCGGTCGGGGACGCTGCGCCGATGCTCATCGTGCTGGGCGCGGTGCTCGTCGGTGGGATCACCGGTTCGCTGCTCGGCCTCGAGCAGGGGGTGGAGCGGCTGGGCGCCTGGGTCCAGCGTCGGCTCGTGGGCAGCGGGAGCTCCGCGGACCGCGCCCGGTTCGTCGAGGGCTTCGTCGTGGCCTCCCTGGTCTTCTGCACCGGCCCCCTCACCATCCTGGGCTCGCTCCAGGAGGGTCTCGGCGACGGCGCGGACCAGCTGCTGCTGAAGTCGGCGCTCGACGGCTTCGCCGCCATCGCCTTCGCGGCGGCCTTCGGCTGGGGCGTGGCCGCCAGCGTGATCACCGTGGTCACGGTCCAGGGCTCGCTGACCCTGCTCGGCGCGGTGCTCGGCGACGTGCTCCCTGCCGCACAGCTGGCCGCGGTGACCGCCACCGGCGGCGTCCTGCTGGTGGGGGTCGCCCTCCGACTGCTCCGGATCCGCGAGATCGCGGTCGCCGACCTCCTGCCCGCCCTGCTCGTCGCCCCGCTCTTGACCACCCTCGTCGTGGCCCTGCGCTGACCCCACTCGGGCGTGACGGCGCCCCACCTGGGGCGTTCGGGCCGGTCGCAGCCGAATTGTTACGTTTCGGGCACATCCGCGCCTCGCTCCTGCAACGCCCCCCGCAGGCACCCTCCGTTCACTAGTGTGCCCACAATGCCCGACCGGGGCAGGGAGAGATCAGTCAAGGATCCGGAGACACCACTATGCGGATGACCCACACGATGCGCCTCGCCGCGGTAGCCACCTCGGCCATGCTGGTGCTGGCCGCGTGCGGCAGCGAGGACAACAGCGACGCCGAGGACGGTGGCGAGGACACTCCCGCCGCGACCGGCGAGGTCAACCTGGACCTCAAGCTCGGCACCGCCCTGCCCCAGACCGGCAACCTGGCCTTCCTCGGCCCCCCGGAGGAGGCCGGCGTCGGGTACGCCGCGTCGCTGATCGAGGAGGCCGACACCGGTCTGAACCTCGAGATCATCTACGGCGACTCGGGCGACACCGACAACAAGGCCTACGAGTCCGAGATCCCGCGCCTGCTCGGCGAGGACGTCTCCGCGATCATCGGTGCCGCCTCGTCCGGCACCTCGCTGCAGTTCATCGACCAGGTCGTGGACGCGGGCGTCATCCAGTTCTCCCCCGCCAACACCTCCGACGCCTTCACCACCTACGAGGACGACGGGCTCTACTTCCGCACCGCGCCCTCCGACGTGCTGCAGGGCGACGTGCTGGGCAACGTGATCGCCGCCGACGGCGCGTCGACGCTGGGCATGATCGTGCTCAACGACTCCTACGGCACCGGCCTGGCCCGCTACGTCACCGAGGCCTTCGAGGGCGCCGGCGGCGAGGTCGTCGCGATGGAGACCTACAACACCGGCGACACCTCGTTCGACTCCCAGGTCAACGCGGTGCTCGCGGCCGACCCGGACGCGATCGCGCTGATCACCTTCGAGGAGGTCGCCACGATCCTGCCGAGCCTCTTCGGTGAGTTCCCGTCCGAGAACCTCTACTTCGTGGACGGCAACCTGTCGAACTTCGGCGACCAGTTCCCCAAGGGCTCGCTGACCGGTGCCAAGGGCACCCTGCCCGGCCTGTCGATCGACTCCCTCACCGACTTCACCGAGGACCTCGACGCCTACGCGCGTGAGTCGGGCCAGTTCCCGAAGGGCCTGGACGAGTTCAGCTACGCCGCGGAGTCCTTCGACGCCGTGAACCTGCTGGCGCTCGCCGCGCTCGAGGCCAACTCGACCGACCCGGCCGACATCGCCTCCAAGCTGCAGGAGGTCTCCGGTGGCACCGGCGAGGGCGAGAAGTGCGAGACCTTCGCCGACTGCGCCGAGATCATCCTGGGTGGCGGCACCGCCGACTACGACGGCATCTCCGGGCCCATCACCTTCGACGAGGTGGGCGACCCGCAGGACGCCACGATCGGCATCTACCAGTACGGCGAGGACAACACCTACAGCGCCTTCACCGGCTGACCTGGGTGTCACCCGCGTCGTCTGACGCACCGGCAACGGCCCGGGACCCGCGAGGGTCCCGGGCCGTTCGTCGTTTCCCCGGCCGCTCTCGTCGCCCCAGGACCACCCCCGGACGTGACGCGGCGCCGCACGTGTTGCGGGAGGAGACAGCAGACGGCCCGGGTCCCCATGGGACCCGGGCCGTCGTGGCTGCGGTGGTGGCGCTCCTGCCTAGGTGCCCAGGGTGCCGAGGTAGAGCTCGGTGACCTTGGGGTCGTCGAGCAGGTCGCGCCCGGACCCGGTGTGCGCGTCGCGCCCGAGGTCCAGCACGTAGCCGCGGTCGCAGATCTGCAGGCAGCGGCGCGCGTTCTGCTCGACCATGATGCAGGTGACCCCAGCCTTGTTGATGTCGGAGACGCGGATGAAGGCCTCGTCCTGGCGCACCGGCGAGAGGCCGGCCGAGGGCTCGTCGAGCAGCAGCACCTTGGGGTCCATCATCAGGGCCCGACCCATCGCGACCATCTGGCGCTCACCGCCCGACAGCGAGCCGGCTCGCTGCTTGAGCCGCTTCCCGAGCTCGGCGAAGATCCCGGTGACGAACTCCAGGCGCTCGGAGTAGACCTTGGGGTTCTGGTAGAGCCCCATCTGCAGGTTCTCCTCGATGGTCAGCGAGGGGAAGACGTTATTCGTCTGCGGGATGAAGCCCACGCCCTTGCTGACCAGCTTGTTGGCCTTCAGCCCGGTGATGTCCTGGCCCTCGAGGGAGATGGACCCCTCGCGGACCTGGACCATCCCGAAGATGGCCTTGAGCAGGGTCGACTTTCCTGCTCCGTTGGGACCGATGATGCCGATCAGCTCGCCGTCGTAGGCCGTGAGCGAGCACCCGTTGAGGATGTTGACCCCGGGCAGGTAGCCCGCGTGGACGTCGTCGACGACGACGACCGGCTTCCGGGTCTCCTGGACTGCCGCACTCACCGGTTCTCCTCCTGCTCGAGCTCCTCGAGGGCCTCCGCCTCGATCTGGTCGCGCACGTCATCGGCCTGCTGCGGCGAGGTGCCAGCGACCCGGCCGGTGACGACACCGAGGTCGACGTCCTGGTGCGCACCGAGGTAGGCGTCGATGACGGCGGGGTCGGCCATGACGGAGGACGGGTCGCCCTCGGCCACGATCTTGCCCTCGGCCATCACCACGACCCAGTCGGCGATGTGGCGGACCATGTGCATGTCGTGCTCCACGAAGAGCACGGTCATGCCCTGGTCCTTCAGACCCAGGATGTGGTCGAGCAGCGACTGCGTCAGCGCCGGGTTCACGCCCGCCATCGGCTCGTCGAGCATCACCAGCTTGGGCTCGGACATGAGGGCCCGGGCCATCTCCAGCAGCTTGCGCTGCCCACCGGAGAGGCTGGCGGCGTAGTCGGCAGCCTTGGTGTCGAGCTTGAACCGGGCCAGGAGCTCGTGGGCCCGCTGCTCGATCGAGTCGTCCTGGCCCCGCCAGATACTGGGCAGGAGGCTGGGGAAGAACCGCTCGCCGCGCTGCCCGGTCGCACCGAGCTTCATGTTCTCCAGCACCGTGAGCAGGCCCAGGGCCTTGGTGAGCTGGAAGGTGCGGACCAGGCCCATCCGGGCGACCTTGTAGGCGGGGACACCCGCCAGCGAGCGGCCCTCGAAGGACCACGTGCCGGCGTCGGGCGTGTCGAAACCCGTGAGCAGGTTGAAGAAGGTCGTCTTCCCGGCGCCGTTGGGCCCGATGAGGGCGGTGATGGCCCCCCTGGGGATCTCGACGTGCTCGACGTCGACGGCCGTCATGCCTCCGAAGGTGCGGCGCACGCCGTCGGCCACCAGGATCGGGTCGACCTTGGCACACCCCGGGGCGGCCTGGCCCTGGTGCAGGCCCGTGGACTTGGCGCGCGGCACCGCTGCGTCACTTGACAAAGGTCATCTCCTTCTTGTTGCCCATGATGCCCTGGGGCATGAAGACCACCAGGAGCATCAGGCCGACGCCCACGAGGATGAACCGGACCATGCCCGCCTGGTTGGCGGTCATGAACGGCAGCACCCCCGCGTCGACCAGGGCCGGCATGAGGTTGCTCAGGAAGTACTGCAGCACCCAGAAGAGCACGGAGCCGAGCACCGGGCCGAAGATCGTCGCGGCGCCACCGAGCAGGACGATGGTGTAGACGAAGAACGTGAGCGAGGTGACGTAGACGCCCGGGCTGGCGTTGGAGCCCAGGGTGTAGACGATGCCGCCCGCGGCGATGATCACCCCGCCCAGCACCAGCGCCTGCATCTTGTAGGCGAAGACGTTCTTGCCCAGGGCGCGCACGGCGTCCTCGTCCTCGCGGATGCCGCGCAGCACCCGGCCCCACGGGCTGCGCATGAGCGCCCAGACCAGGAGGACCGCGAGGACGAGCAGGACGATGCCGACGACCACCGGCCACAGCTCGGTCTCGTTGAACTGCCAGGGCCCGAACCCGTAGTCCCCCTCGGGGAACGGGTTGGCGTCGTTGAAGCTGCCGCCGTACCCGAAGAGGCCGTCCGCCGAGCCCGTCACGTCGTCGAAGGCGACGGTCAGCAGCAGCAGCCGCAGCACCTCGGCCGCGGCGATGGTGACGATCGCCAGGTAGTCACCGCGCAGCCGCAGGGTCGGGATGCCGAGGATCAGCGCGAAGACCACCGAGGCGAACAGCGCGGTGATCGCGGCCAGCCACCAGGGGAAGCCGAAGCTGAGGATCGAGATGGCGTAGCCGTAGGCACCGACCGCCATGAAGCCGGCGACGCCCATGTTGAGCAGGCCGGCCTGGCCGAAGTGCACACCGAGGCCGACTGCCGCCAAGGCGTAGGCGATGGTGGTCGTCGAGAGGATCGACGACGCGGATTGGTTGAGGATCTGGCTCCAGTCCATGTCGGGTTCCTATCCGATTCTCTCGCGACGGCCGAGGAGGCCCTGTGGCCGGACCAGCAGGATGATGATCAGGATCGCCAGGGCGGAGGCGAACCGCAGGTCGGCCGGGATGAACAGGCTCGACGTCTCGACGATGATGCCGATGATGAGTGCGCCGATCAGCGCGCCGAAGGCCGTGCCGAGGCCTCCGAGGGTGACGGCCGCGAACATCAGCAGCAGCACCTGGGTGCCCATGTCCCACTTGATGCCGGGCCGGTAGTAGGCGTAGAGGATGCCGGCGAGGCCGGCGAGGCCGGCGGCCACGACCCACACGACCCGGACGACGAAGTCCACGTCGATGCCGGACGCCGCGGCCAGGCCGGGGTTGTCGGAGATCGCCCGGGTCGCCTTGCCCAGCCGGGAGTAGAGGAGCCACAGGGCGAAGGCCACGATCACGGCGATCGCGATGCCCATGGAGATCAGGTCGACCTTGGTCATCCGGATCGGACCGACGATGTCGATGCGCTCGGGCGAGGAGCCGGGCAGCTGCTCGGTGCCACCCCCGATGAAGTACTGGAAGAGGTAGCGGATCGCCAGCGACAGCCCGATGCTCACGATCATCAGCTGCACGACACCGACGGAGCGGTGCCGCAGAGGTCGCCAGACCACCACGTCCATCAGCAGCCCGAAGAGGCCGCTGATGAGGATCGCCGCCGGCAGGGCGATCCACAGGGAGGCGCCGATGAACGCCGTGCCGCCGATCCAGAGCGCCATCACGGCACCGAAGGTGACCATCTCGCCGTGCGCGAAGTTGGAGATGCCGGTCGTGCCGTAGACCAGGGAGAGACCGACCGCGGCGAGACCGAGCATCAGGCCGAAGTTGATGCCCTGGACCAGGCGCTGGGCCAGCTGGGCCCCGAACGCGGTGGACTCGCGGTCGCCCTCACCGATGAAGAAGTTGACCGCCTTCGGTGCGAACGGCACGTTGGGCGTCACCTCCTTCGTCTCCGGGGAGTCGTCCTCGGGGTCGTCGAGCGTGACACCCTCGGGGAGCGTGTCGACGTCCAGCGTGACGGTGTACTCGGCAGCCTCCGGGACGCCGACGTTCCACCGGCCGTCAGGACCGGTCTCGACCACCTGGGCCCCACCGGGACCGTCGACGGTGATGGTCACGCCCTCGATCGCCTCGCCCTCGAACTGGACGTTGCCGGCGATCTTGTAGGGGTCGTCCTCGGCCGCCGACGCCTGCACCGGGCCCAGGAGCGCGAGCATGCCCAGGGCCAGCAGGAGCAGGGCGAGGGCGCGGTGCGCGGCAGGCCACCCCAGCCTGGTCGTTGATCTCATGGAGCTCTCGGTCCTCCGTGCCTCTGGACTGACTCTGCACTGCACACGTCGGGGCACCACCACATCGGTTCGGCGGGGGTCCACGTCCGGACCCGCACCGCGTGAGGTGGGCCACACGGGGGGGAAGGCTACACGTTCGGGTGACCACCCGTGACCGCGGCGGCACGCCGTCACCGTGCCGTTACTCAAGCGAGTCCCAAACGGGGCGATCAGGCACCGTCGGCGATGGCCGGGCCGTGGGAGATGACGCCCTCGGCCACCTGCTTCATCGACAGCCGCAGGTCCATGGCGGTCTTCTGGATCCACCGGAAGGCCTCGGGCTCGCTCAGCGAGAGCTGCTCCTGCAGCACACCCTTGGCCCGGTCGACGACCTTGCGCGTCTCCAGCTGCTCCCTGAGGTCGGCCACCTCCGCCTCGACGGCGCGCAGCTCGGCGAAGCGGCTCAACGCCATCTCGATCGCCGGCACCAGGTCGGACTGGGAGAAGGGCTTGACCAGGTAGGCCATGGCGCCCGCGTCCCGGGCCCGCTCCACGAGCTCGCGCTGGGAGAAGGCGGTCAGCACGATCACCGGCGCGATCCGCTGCCGGGCGATCGACTCGGCGGCGGAGATCCCGTCGAGCACGGGCATCTTGACGTCGAGGATCACCAGGTCCGGGCGCAGCTCCTCGGCCAGCTCGATGGCACGGGCCCCGTCCCCGGCCTGCCCGACGACGTCGTACCCCTCCTCCGCCAGCATCTCGGCGAGGTCCATCCTGATGAGGACCTCGTCCTCGGCGATGACCACGGTGCGGGGGGTCGTGCCGGCTGCCTGCGCTGCGGGGTCGCTCACGACCGAAAGGGTAGGGCACGCGCCCGCACACGTAGGTCCCTCGGGTAGCGTCCACCCTCGCCCGGCCCCGGTATCCCAACGGCAGAGGAAGCGGTCTCAAACACCGTCCAGTGTGGGTTCGAATCCCACCCGGGGCACCGACCACGCAGCGAGGTGCGTGCGCCGCGTGCTCAGTGGCGGCGGTAGGCGGGGGCGACCTCGTTGATCGCGTCGCCCATCTTGTGGATGCGCAGGGCGTTGGTCGAGCCCGGGATGCCCGGGGGCGCCCCGGCGATGATGACCACGAGGTCCCCCTCCTGCACACGGCCGATCCTGAGCAGCTGGTCGTCGACCTGGCGCACCATCTCGTCGGTGTGCTCGACCTCGGCGGTCTTGAAGGTCTCCACCCCCCACGACAAGGACAGCTGGGAGCGCACCTGGTCCTCGGGGGTGAAGGCCAGCACGGGGATCGAGCCGCGCAGCCGGGACATGCGACGGGCGGAGTCCCCGGACTGGGTGAAGGCGACGACGTACTTGGCGTGCACCCGCTCGGCGACCTCGGCGGCGGCCTTGGCGATGACGCCGGACTTGGTGTGGGGGTCCCAGTCGATCTCGGCGAGCCCGCCGTCCACCGCGCTCTCCAGGGCGTGCAGCTCGGTGGCGGCGATGATCCGCGCCATCGTCTCGACGGTGTGGACGGGGTACTCCCCCACGCTGGTCTCCCCCGAGAGCATCACCGCGTCGGCGCCGTCGAGCACGGCGTTGGCGACGTCGGAGGTCTCGGCCCGGGTGGGCTGCGGGTTGCCGATCATCGACTCGAGCATCTGGGTGGCCACGATCACCGGCTTGGCGTTGAGGCGCGCCTTGCGGATGACCTGCTTCTGCAGGAACGGGACCTCCTCCAGCGGGCACTCCACGCCGAGGTCGCCGCGCGCGACCATGAAGCCGTCGAAGGCGGCGATCACCTCGTCGAGGTTCTCGATCGCCTGCGGCTTCTCGATCTTGGCGATGACCGGGACCATGACGCCGACCTCGCGCATGATCCGGCGCACGTCCTCGGCGTCCTGCGCGTCTCGCACGAACGACAGCGCCACGAAATCCACGCTGAGCGACAGCGCGAAGCGCAGGTCGGCCTCGTCCTTCTCCGAGAGCGCGGGCACCGAGACCGCGACGCCGGGCAGGTTGATGCCCTTGTTGTTGCTGACCCGGCCGCCGACCAGGACCTCGCAGCGCACGTCGGTGCCGTCGACGACCTCCAGGACCCGCAGGCGGATCTTGCCGTCGTCGATGAGGATCGGGTCCCCGGTCGCCACGTCGCCGGGCAGCCCCTTGTACGTCGTGCCGCAGACCCGGTCGTCGCCCTCGACGTCGCGGGTGGTGATGGTCCACTCCTGACCGCGACGCAGCTGCGCGGCACCCTCGGCGAACCGCTCGAGGCGGATCTTGGGGCCCTGGAGGTCGGCGAAGATGCCGACCCCGTGCCCGCTCGCGTCGGCGGCCTCGCGGACCAGCCGGTAGGCCTCGGCGTGGTCCTCGTGGCTGCCGTGGCTCATGTTGAGGCGGGCGACGTCCATCCCGGCGTACACGAGCTCACGGATCCTCCGCGGGGAGGAGGTGGCCGGGCCGAGGGTGCAGACGATCTTGGCTCTACGCACGCACCCACCCTAGCGACTCCTTGGATCGATCTAAGGTGTTCGTCGCCCGGGAACGGCAAAGACCGGCGACCTCGCGGTCGCCGGTCCCTGCCGGTGCACGTGCTGCCCCTGCGGGCCGCGCCGTCAGACCATCAGCGGACGGTCGGTCGGCTTGACCGGGGCCGGCAGCGCGGTCTCCCCGGTGAGGAAGGCGTCGACGTACGACGCCGCCGCGCGGCCCTCGGCGATGGCCCAGACGATGAGCGACTGGCCGCGGCCGGCGTCACCGGCCACGAAGACACCCGGGCGCGAGGACTGGTAGTCCGAGCCGCGCCGGACGTTGCCGCGCTCGTCGAGCTCGACACCGAGCTGCTCCACGAGGCCCGGCTTCTCCGGTCCCAGGAAGCCCATCGCGAAGAGCACCAGCTGTGCCGGGATCTCGCGCTCTGTGCCCTCGACCTCCGTGAGCTTCCCGTCGACGAACTCGACCTCGGCCAGCACCAGGGCGCGGACGTTGCCGTCCTCGTCGCCGAGGAACTTCTTGGTCGAGACGGCGTAGACCCGCTCCCCGCCCTCCTCGTGGGCCGAGGAGACCCGGTAGGTCATGGGGTACGTCGGCCACGGCTGGCTCTCGGGCCGGCTCTCCGGCGGGTGCGGCATGATCTCGAGCTGCGTGATCGAGCGCGCACCCTGGCGGATCGAGGTGCCGAGGCAGTCCGCGCCGGTGTCACCGCCACCGATGATGACGACGTCCTTGCCGGTGGCCATGATCTGGCCCTCGACGGACTCCCCGAGCGCCGAGCGGTTGGCCTGCGGGAGGAACTCCATCGCCTGGTGGATGCCGCCCAGCTCGCGCCCCTCGACCGGCAGGTCGCGGGGCTCGGTGGCGCCCATCGCCAGCACGACGGCGTCGTACCGATCCACGAGCTTGTCGCCGGTGAGCTCACCGCCGACGTCGACCCCGGCCCGGAAGACGGTGCCCTCGCGGCGCATCTGGTCCAGGCGCCGGTCGAGGTGCTTCTTCTCCATCTTGAACTCGGGGATGCCGTAGCGCAGCAGGCCACCGATCTTGTCGGCCCGCTCGTAGACCGCGACGGTGTGGCCGGCCCGGGTCAGCTGCTGGGCAGCGGCCAGCCCGGCGGGGCCGGAGCCGACGACGGCGACCGTCTTGCCCGACAGCCACTCCGGGGGCTGGGGCCGGACGAACCCGGACTCCCAGGCCTTGTCGATGATCGAGACCTCGACGTTCTTGATCGTCACCGGGTCCTGGTTGATGCCCAGGACGCAGGCGGTCTCGCACGGGGCCGGGCAGAGGCGACCGGTGAACTCCGGGAAGTTGTTGGTCGCGTGCAGGCGCTCGATCGCGCCCTCCCAGTCGTCGCGCCAGACCAGGTCGTTCCACTCCGGGATGATGTTGCCCAGCGGGCACCCCTGGTGGCAGAAGGGGATGCCGCAGTCCATGCACCGCCCCGCCTGCGGGGTGATGATCGGCAGCAGGGCACGGCCGATCCCGTCGGGGTAGACCTCGTCCCAGTCCTTGACGCGCTCCTCGACGGGGCGGCGGGTCGCGACCTTGCGACCCTCCTTCAGGAATCCCTTGGGGTCAGCCATGCTGTGCCGCCTCCTTCATGTCCTCGCTCCGCTCAGCCATGGAGGGCCTCCATCATCGCGTGTGCGGTCTCGTTCTCGTCCAGGCCGTCGGCCTCGGCCTTCGCCTTGGCCTCCAGCACGATCCGGAAGTCCCGGGGCATGACCTCGGTGAACCGGGTCAGCGAGGTCTCCCAGTCCTCGAGCAGCTCCGCGGCGACCTCGGAACCGGTCTCCTCGGCGTGCGCGCGGACCATCGACTCCAGCTCGCGGGCGGCCTCGCCGACGACCGGGCCGAGCTCGACGAGCTCCTTGTTGACCCGGAAGTCCTTGAGGTCCAGCACCCAGGCGATGCCGCCGGACATGCCGGCCGCGAAGTTGCGCCCGGTCCGGCCGAGCACCGCCAGGCGGCCGCCGGTCATGTACTCCGCGGCGTGGTCGCCCACGCCCTCGGTCACGACCCAGGCACCGGAGTTGCGCACGCAGCAGCGCTCGCCGACCCCGCCGCGGATGAAGATGTCACCCGAGGTGGCGCCGTAGGCGATCGTGTTGCCGGCGATGATCTGCTCGTCGGCGCGGAAGGTCGCCGCCCGGTCGGGACGCACCACGATCCGGCCGCCGGAGAGGCCCTTGCCGACGTAGTCGTTGGCGTCGCCCTCGAGGCGCAGCGTGATGCCGCGCGGCACGAAGGCACCGAAGGACTGGCCGGCCGACCCCGTGAAGGTCAGGTCGATCGTGCCGTCCGGCAGTCCCTCGCCGCGGTACCGCTTGGTCACCTCGTGGCCCAGGATCGTGCCGACGGTGCGGTGGACGTTGCGGATGGCCAGCTGCGCCCGGACCGGCTCGCCCTTCTCCAGGGCCGGCTGGCACAGCGGCACCAGCTCGGTCATGTCGAGGGAGGCCTCGAGGGCGTGGTCCTGCTCCTTGGTGCAGCGCAGGTCCTGGTCGGGGAAGGCCGAGGTGTCCGGCAGGTGCAGGATCGGGCTGAGGTCCAGCCCGTGCGCCTTCCAGTGGTCCACGGCCGGCTGGACGTCGAGCGCCTCCACGTGGCCGATGGCCTCGTCGAGGGTGCGGAAGCCCAGCTCGGCGAGGTACTCGCGAACCTCCTCGGCGACGTACTCGAAGAAGTTCACGACGTACTCGGCCTTGCCGGAGAAGCGCTCGCGCAGGACCGGGTTCTGCGTCGCGACGCCCACCGGGCAGGTGTCGAGGTGGCAGACCCGCATCATGATGCAGCCCGAGACCACCAGCGGGGCGGTCGCGAAGCCGTACTCCTCGGCGCCCAGCAGGGCGGCCACGACGACGTCGCGACCGGTCTTGAGCTGGCCGTCGGCCTGCACGACGATCCGGTCGCGCAGCCCGTTGAGCAGCAGGGTCTGCTGGGTCTCGGCGAGACCGAGCTCCCAGGGACCACCGGCGTGCTTGAGCGAGGTCAGCGGCGAGGCGCCGGTGCCGCCGTCGTGGCCGGAGATGAGCACCACGTCCGCGTGCGCCTTGGAGACACCCGTGGCCACCGTGCCGACGCCGACCTCGGAGACCAGCTTCACGTGGACGCGGGCGCTCGGGTTGGCGTTCTTGAGGTCGTGGATCAGCTGCGCCAGGTCCTCGATCGAGTAGATGTCGTGGTGCGGCGGCGGGCTGATCAGGCCCACGCCCGGCGTGGAGTGCCGGGTCTTGGCCACCCACGGGTAGACCTTGTGGCCAGGCAGCTGGCCGCCCTCGCCGGGCTTGGCGCCCTGGGCCATCTTGATCTGGATGTCGTCGGAGTTGGTGAGGTACTCCGACGTCACGCCGAACCGGCCGCTCGCGACCTGCTTGATCGAGCTGCGCCGCTCGGGGTCGTAGAGCCGCTCGGGGTCCTCGCCGCCCTCACCGGTGTTGGACTTGCCGCCCAGCCGGTTCATCGCGATCGCGAGGGTCTCGTGGGCCTCGGAGCTGATCGAGCCGTAGGACATCGCACCGGTGGAGAAGCGCTTGACGATCTCCGAGACCGGCTCGACCTCCTCGATCGGAACCGGCTGGCGGCCCAACGAGGCGGCGTCCTTGAAGGCGAAGAGCCCGCGCAGGGTCATCAGCCGCTCGGACTGCTGGTCGACGCGCGAGGTGTACTGCTTGAACACGTCGTACCGGCCGGCACGCGTGGCGTGCTGGAGGCGGAAGACGGTCTCCGGGTCGAAGAGGTGCGGCTCGCCCTCGCGGCGCCACTGGTACTCGCCGCCGACCTCGAGCTCGCGGTGCGCCGGGCTGATCCCGCCGCGGGGGTACGCCGTGCGGTGCCGCAGCGCGACCTCCTGGGCGATCACGTCGAGCTCGATGCCGCCCAGCTTGGAGGTGGTGCCGGTGAAGTACTTGTCCACCACGGCCTGCGAGAGGCCGACGGCTTCGAAGATCTGCGCACCGGTGTAGGAGGCGACCGTGGAGACGCCCATCTTGGACATCACCTTGAGCACGCCCTTGCCGAGCGCCTTGACCAGGTTCTCGACCGCGACCTCGGGCTCGGCCTTGACGTAGAAGCCCTCGCGCGCGAGGTCCTCCACCGACTCCATGGCGAGGTAGGGGTTGACCGCTGCGGCGCCGTACCCGACGAGCAGGGCGACGTGGTGCACCTCGCGGACGTCACCGGCCTCGACGAGCAGGCCGACCTGGGTGCGGGTCTTCTCCCGGACCAGGTGGTGGTGCACCGCGCCGGTGAGCAGCAGCGACGGGATCGGTGCGAGCTCGGCGGTGGAGTGGCGGTCCGACAGCACGATGATGCGCGCGCCGTCGGCGATCGCGGCGCTGACCTCGGCGCAGATCTCCTCGATCCGCGCGGCCATCGCCGCTCCCCCGCCCTCGACCTCGTAGAGGCCGCGCGAGACGTGGGTGATGAAGCCCGGCATGTCGCCGTCGCGGTTGATGTGGCGGATCTTGGCCAGGTCGTCGTTGGAGATGACCGGGAACGGCAGGACCACCTGGCGGCACGAGGCCGGGGTCGGGTCCAGCAGGTTGGCCTCGGGACCGATGGTGCCGTTGAGCGAGGTGACGAGCTCCTCGCGGATCGCGTCCAGCGGCGGGTTGGTCACCTGGGCGAACAGCTGCGCGAAGTAGTCGAAGAGCAGCCGCGGCTTCTCCGACAGGGCGGCGATCGGGGTGTCGGTGCCCATCGAGCCGATCGGCTCGGCGCCGGTGTTGGCCATCGGCGTGAGCAGGACCCGCAGCTCCTCCTCGGTGTAGCCGAAGACCTGCTGGCGGCGGGTGACCGAGGCATGCGTGTGGACCACGTGCTCGCGGTCGGGGATGTCGTCGAGGTGCACCAGGCCGGCGTGCAGCCACTCGTCGTAGGGGTGCTCGGCGGCGAGGGAGCTCTTGATCTCCTCGTCCTCGACGATGCGGTGCTCCTCGGTGTCGACCAGGAACATCCGGCCCGGCTGCAGGCGGCCCTTGCGGACGACCGTGGCCGGGTCGAGGTCGAGCACGCCGACCTCGGAGGCCAGGACGACCAGGCCGTCCTCGGTGACCCAGTAGCGCGAGGGGCGCAGGCCGTTGCGGTCGAGCACGGCGCCGATCTGGTCGCCGTCGGTGAAGACGACGCACGCCGGACCGTCCCACGGCTCCATGAGGCTGGCGTGGAACTCGTAGAACGCGCGGCGCTTCTCGTCCATCTCGGCGTGGTTCTCCCACGCCTCCGGGATCATCATCAGCACCGAGTGCGGCAGCGAGCGCCCACCCATGTGCAGCAGCTCGAGGACCTCGTCGAAGGACGCGGAGTCCGAGGCGCCCGGGGTGCAGATCGGGTAGAGCCGCTCAAGGTCGCCCGGGATCAGGTCGGACTCCAGGAGCGCCTCACGGGCGCGCATCCAGTTGCGGTTGCCCATGACGGTGTTGATCTCGCCGTTGTGCGCGATGAACCGGAACGGGTGGCTCAGCGGCCAGCTCGGGAAGGTGTTGGTGGAGAAGCGCGAGTGCACCACCGCGAGGGCCGAGGCGACGCGCTCGTCGACCAGGTCCGGGAAGAACTTGTCGAGCTGGTCGGTGGTGAGCATGCCCTTGTAGGCGATCGTGCGCGAGGACAGCGAGGGGAAGTAGACCTCGGTCTCGCGCTCGGCGCGCTTGCGCAGGCAGAAGGCCATCCGCTCCAGCTGCATGCCGGTGACGCGCTGCGTCGCCCCGGCGACGAAGAGCTGGCGGAAGGTCGGCATCACACCGAGGGCGGTGGCGCCCAGGACCGAGGGGTCGGTCGGGACGTCGCGCCACCCGAGGACGGCCAGGCCCTCCTCGGCGGCGATCTCCTCGATGCGCGCCACCTGCGAGGCGACCTGGGCCTCGTCGCCGGGCAGGAAGGCCGTGCCGACGGCGTACGCGTGCTGGGCGGGGAGGTCGATGCCGGCCTCGGCGGCCACGTCGCGCAGGAACGCGTCGGGGACCTGCATCAGGATGCCGGCGCCGTCGCCGGAGTTGGGCTCGGCGCCCGCGGCACCGCGGTGCTCGAGGTTGCGCAGGGCCGTGAGTGCCTTGGCCACGATGTCGTGGCTGGCGACGCCGGTCAGGGTCGCGACGAAGGCCACACCGCACGCGTCGTGCTCGTGGCGGGGGTCGTAGAGCCCTTGGGGCGGCGGGAATGCGTGCTGGTAGGGCACCGGGCGTTCTCCCGTCGTCGTCTCGCCGGGGCGGGTGCCGACCGGCGTCGTGGTGGTGGAGCCCGCGTGTGCGGCCTCCGGGTGCAGGGGACGACGTTGGCCCACGTGCGGAGATCTCAGGTTACCAGGGGGTTACGCCGCCTCAGTCGCGGACGGACCCGCCGCCAGATGGTGGGACGGGGTCCTGGGCGGTCTCGGCGGCCAGCGCGGCCAGGCGCTCGTCGGTGAGCACCTGCTCCTCGCGCTCGGGGTGGCGCCGCCGGGACCAGACGAGGTAGGCCGTGGCGAGCACGAACAGCACGATCGAGGTCCACACGTTGAACCGCAGCCCACCGACGTCGGTCAGCTGCACGTCGTCGATGCGCAGCATCTCGATCCAGCCGCGCCCGGCGGTGTAGAGCATGACGTAGAGCGCGGCGACCTGGCCGTGGCCCAGGCGCAGGCGTCGGTCGAGCAGGACCAGCACCGCGAAGGCGGCCAGGCTCCACATGCACTCGTAGAGGAACGTCGGGTGGAAGGTGGTGCCCAGCTCGAAGGTCTGGTCGGCCGGCCAGTTGCGCGGGTCGATCTCCAGGCCCCAGGGCAGGTCGGTGGGGCGGCCGTAGAGCTCCTGGTTGAACCAGTTGCCCCACCGGCCGATCGCCTGGCCCACCAGCACCGCGGGAGCGAGGGCGTCCAGCAGCGGACGCACCCGGACCCCCTGGCGGCGGGCCGCGACGACGATGCCGAGCACGCCGAAGGCGATCCCGCCCCAGATGCCGAGGCCACCGCGCCAGATGTAGAGCGCCTCCCACGGGTTGCCGCCCTCGCCGAAGTAGCGGCCGGCGTCGGTGGCCACGTGGTAGAGCCGCGCACCCACGAGGCCGAAGGGCACCGCGACGATCGCGAGGTCCTGGATGTCGCCGGCCACGCCGCCGCGCGCCACCCAGCGGCGCTCGGCGATCCAGATCGTCGCGACGATGCCGAGGATGATCGAGAGGGCGTAGCCCCGGATGGGGAGCGGCCCGAGGTACCACGTGCCCTCGGACGGGCTGGGGATCGACAGGACGCCGAGCTGGAGCAGCAGGTCGGGCATCACGAGTCGCTCCTCAGCAGCAGGGAGATGTCGGAGGCGAGGTCGGCCGACGAGACGTCCTGGCGCCAGAACGCCGGGGCCCTGCCCTCGCCGTCCACGGCGACCACCTGGGAGCCGTGGCTGCCCAGGTCGAAGCCGCCCGAGGCCAGCTCCTCGGCGTCGGCCACGAAGATGCCCACGCTCTCGGCCAACCCCTTGATGGCGTCGAGGTCGCCGGTGAGCCCGACGGCGGTCGGGTCGTAGCCGTCGAGGTAGCGACGCAGCCGCTCCTCGTCGTCGCGCGCGGGATCGGTCGTCACGAAGACCAGCTGGACCTGCTCGCGCTCGTCCGGCTCGAGCCTGGTCAGCGCCGTCGCGATGGACGACATCACCAGGGGGCAGACGTCGGGGCAGTTGGTGTAGCCGAAGAAGACCAGGCTCAGCCGGGCGCCCGGCTCGGCCAGGCTCAGCTCCCCGCCCTCGGTGGTGGCGAGCGGCACGTCGGCCAGCTCGAAGGGCGGGTCGACCGGCGCCGCGGTCAGCGTGCCGGCAGGCTGCTCGTCGCCCCCGCAGGCGCTCAGCGCGGCGGCCAGGAGCACGCCCAGGCCACCGGCCAGCACCGCGCGCCGGCCGGGCCCGACGGACCGCTCAGGCACGGCGTCGTACGCCGGCGGCGAGGTCCTCGGTGAGCGCGCGCAGCGCCGCGAGACCGGCAGCGCGGTCGTCCGGGTGGTCGAGCAGCGTGCGCACGAACGCGGAGCCGACGATGACGGCGTCGGCGTACGACGCCACCTCGGCGGCCTGGTCGCCGCTGCTCACGCCGAGCCCGACGCCCACGGGCAGCTCGTGCGCGGAGGCAGCACGCTTGGTGCGCTCGACGAGCGGCCCGGCGAGGTCGCTGGTGCTGGCGCGGGCCCCGGTCACGCCCATGACCGCGGTGGCGTAGACGAAGCCGCGCGAGGCCGCGACGGTCGACTCGATCCGGGCGTCCGTGGACGACGGTGCGACGAGGAAGATCTTGTCGAGGTCGCGCTCGTCGGCGGCCTCGATCCACTCGGGGGCGTAGTCCGGCGTGAGGTCGGGGGTGATGAGGCCTGCTCCCCCGGCGTCGGCCAGGGCCTGGGCGAACCGGTCCACGCCGTACCGCTCGACGGGGTTCCAGTAGGTCATCACCACGGTGGGGGTGCCGGTGGCGGCGACGGCCTCGACGGTGCGGAAGACGTCGCCGATCCGGAAGCCGCTCTCCAGCGCCTGCTGGGCCGCGGCCTGGATGGTGGGACCGTCCATGACGGGGTCGGTGTAGGGGACGCCGACCTCGATGACGTCGCAACCGGCCTCGACCATCGTGAGCAGGGCGTCGATGCCGCCCTCGACGTCGGGGAAGCCTGCGGGGAGGTATCCCACGAGGACCGCACGGCCCTCCGAGCGCGCCTTCTCGAAGGCCTCGGCGACGCTCACGCCTGGACCCCCTGCGCGGCCGCGCCCTGGGGCTGCGGCTGCCGGCCGTCGGCCTCGCCGAGCCCGAAGTACTCGATGGCGGTGCCCATGTCCTTGTCGCCGCGGCCCGAGAGGTTGAGCAGGATCGTGGCGTCCTGGCCCTTCTCGGCGGCGAGCCGCTCGGCCACGCGCAGGCCGCCGGCGATCGCGTGGGCCGACTCGATGGCCGGGATGATCCCCTCGGTGCGCGCCAGCAGGGCGAAGGCCTCCATCGCCTCGGCGTCGGTCACGGGGACGTAGGTCGCCCGGCCGCTGTGGGCCAGCTGGGCGTGCTGGGGTCCGACACCGGGGTAGTCCAGGCCCGCGGAGATCGAGTGGGACTCCTTGGTCTGGCCGTCCTCGTCCTGCAGGACGTAGGTGCGGGCGCCGTGGAGCACCCCGCTCTCGCCGGCGTGGATGGTCGCGGCGTGCCGGGGCGTGTCGACGCCGTCGCCCGCGGCCTCGAAGCCGTAGACCTCCACCTCGGGGTCGTCGAGGAAGGCGGTGAACAGGCCGATGGCGTTGGAGCCGCCGCCGACGCAGGCACCGATCGCGTCCGGGAGCACGCCGAACTGCTCCAGGCACTGGGCACGCGCCTCGTCGCCGGTGCCGCGCACGAAGTCACGCACCATGCTCGGGAACGGGTGCGGGCCGGCGGCGGTGCCGAAGAGGTAGGCGGTGTGGTCGACGCTGGAGACCCAGTCGCGCAGGGCCTCGTTGATGGCGTCCTTGAGCGTGGCGCTGCCGGACTCCACCGGCACGACCGTGGCGCCGAGCAGCTGCATGCGGGCCACGTTGAGCGCCTGGCGGCGGGTGTCGACGGCGCCCATGTAGACGGTGCAGTCGAGCCCGAAGTACGCCGCCGCGGTGGCGCTGGCCACGCCGTGCTGGCCCGCGCCGGTCTCGGCGATGACGCGCTTCTTGCCCATCCGCTTGGTCAGCAGCGCCTGCCCGATGACGTTGCGGATCTTGTGGGCACCGGTGTGGTTGAGGTCCTCGCGCTTGAGCAGCACCCGGCAGCCGACCATGTCGCTGAGGCGGCGGGCGTGGAAGAGCGGGCTGGGAAGACCGGCGTACTCACGCAGTACCTGGTCGAACTCCCCCACGAAGGTCGGGTCGGCCATCGCGTCCTGCCAGGCCTCGGTGAGCTCGTCGAGCGCCGCGACGAGGGCCTCGGGCATGAAGCGGCCGCCGAAGAGGCCGGGCTCGCCGAACCAGCCGTGCTCGTCGGCGTCGAAGCGGCCGCGCTCGACGGTGGTCACGGCTCCCGCCGGGCTGGTGGTGAGGTCGGTCATGCTCCTGCTCCTGTCATGACTCCGGTCATGGCGGCGACGGCGGCGCGCGGGTCGCCGTCCTTCACGAGGGCCTCGCCCACGAGGACCGCGCGGGCGCCCTCGGAGACGAAGCGGGCGACGTCGTCGCGACCGAAGATGCCGGACTCGGCCACCTTCACCCGGTCGTCGGGGATGCCGGGGGCGAGCCGACCGAAGGTGTCGGGGTCGATCGCGAGGGTCTTGAGGTTGCGGGCGTTGACGCCGACCAGCTCGGCACCCAGGGCCACCGCGCGCTCGGTCTCGGCCTCGTCGTGGACCTCGACGAGCACGGTCAGCCCCAGCTCGCCGGCGGTGTCGTGCAGCCGGCGCAGCGTGTCGTCGTCGAGCGCGGCGACGATGAGCAGCGCCAGGTCGGCGCCGGCAGCACGGGCCTCGACCAGCTGGTACTCGGTGACGATGAAGTCCTTGCGCAGCAGGGGGACGTCGACGGCGGCGCGGACCGCTCGGAGGTCCGCCAGATTGCCGCCGAAGCGCCGCTGCTCGGTAAGCACGCTGATCGCGGCGGCCCCGCCGGCGGCGTACTCCTTCGCCAGGACGGTGGGGTCGGGGATGTCGGCGAGCGCCCCCTTGGAGGGGCTACGTCGCTTGACCTCGGCGATGACGCTCGAGCCCGGCGCCCGCAGGGCGGGCATCGGGTCCCGCGGCGGGTCGACGTCGGCGAGCGAGGCGCGCAGGTCGGCCAGCGGCAGGGCCGCCTCGCGCTCGGCGAGGTCGAGGCGCACGCCGGCCACGATGTCGTCGAGGACCGACATGGCTGCTCCGTCCGGGCTCCGGGGAAAGGGACTCCTCCGAGTCTGTCACGGGCGGCGTAGCGGGCCCCGATCCGGGTACGGTCACGCCACGGACCGCACCTGCGGTCCTCGACGCGAAGGAACCCGATGAGCTACAACGAGCCTCCCCCGCCGCCGCCCCCGGGCTACGGCGCACCCCAGCCTCCCTACGGCGCGCAGCCGGCGGGCACGTCGCAGAAGGCGATCTGGTCGCTGGTGACCGGCATCCTCGGCCTGCTGTGCTGCAGCCCGCTCGGCATCGTCGCGATCCTGCTCAGCCGGTCGGCGCAGGACGAGATCAGCACCACGGGCAAGGGCGGCGCCGGTCTGGCCAAGGCGGGCTTCGTCCTGGGCATCATCGCCCTGGTCTTCATGGTGATCACGATCATCCTGGTCGCCACCGGCAACTTCGACTTCACGTTCGAGACCAGCTGAGCCTCGATCCACCGATGGTCGCCGTCGCGAGCGGCACCAGGCGGGTGCGCTGGCAAGGCGGAGCGCCGAAGGCGGGCCCCCAGGCCCGTCGAGGCGTGACAACGCCGCCAGGGCGCCCGCATGGTGTCGCGCAGCAGGCGAGAATCGGTGGATTCTCAATGACTTTGTCAAGCCGATTGGGCCAGCTGTTTCCGGACTGGCGGGGTGGGCTCGAAGGGTCGGTTGTCGCGTAGGAGGGCCCATAGGA